>JALZHR010000093.1 GCA_030860665.1 Acidobacteriota bacterium | reverse complement strand
CGACTAAATCAATCAATCGGCGCACCATCGTTTCCGGCAGAAACGCGCCGTAAAGCGTGTCTTTTTCGCCGGTTAAATCCGGTCGCCGCGTAACGAGCAGGCGCGGGAAACGCTCGCCGGTAGTGAGAATTAAAAACGGGTAATGAGATTTTTCCATAAGTTTTTCACCGCAGAGACGCCGCAGACGCAGAGGAAATTCAAACAAGTTCTTATCTGCGTTCATCTGTGTTTATCTGTGGACTATTTTTCCAAAAAACTCTGCTTCTGCGGCGTCTCTGCGGTTCAATTCTCTCCATCCGCGCCGTCAAGCATCGCGTAAATCGTTTCCAGCGAGTCGGCGTCTTCGATTTTTTTGTCCTCGCGCCAGCGCAGGATTCTCGGAAAGCGAACGGCGATTCCCGATTTGTGACGCGTCGAGCACTGGATGCCTTCAAAGCCGAGCTCAAAAACGAGCTGCGGCGTCACCGAGCGAACCGGACCGAAAGTTTCAATCGTGTTGTTGCGGACAAAACGGTCGACGCGCCTGATTTCGGCGTCGGTCAAGCCCGAATAGGCTTTCGCAAACGGAACCAGCTCGCCGTCGCGCCAAACGGCGAAGGTGTAATCGGTATAAAGACTTGCGCGTTTGCCCGTGCCGCGCTGCGCGTAAATCAGAACGGCATCGACAGTGAACGGGTCGATTTTCCATTTCCACCAGTCGCCGCGCGGTCGCCCGACGCGATACATCGAATCGAGCCGTTTGAGCATAAAGCCTTCGACCTTTCGGCTGCGGCTTTCGGCGCGAATTTCCGCCAGCTCGTTCCAGTCTTTCGCTGACACAATCGGTTCAAGCAAAAGCGATTTTTTCGCTTCGTCCCGTAGGTTCGCTAAAATTTCGGTCAGAATCGCGCGCCGCTCGCGCAGCGGTTTCGGGCGAATGTCCTCGCCGCCAAATTCCAGAACGTCGTAGCACAAAAGCGCGACCGGCACTTCTTCGAGCAGCTTTTTGCCGATGTTTTTGCGCCCGATGCGTCTCTGCAATTGCGCGAAAGGCAAAACGGCGTCGTCTTTCCACGGCAGGACTTCGCCGTCCAGAACCGTTCCGTCCGGCAGATTAAAGCTCGCTTCGGTGATTTCGGGAAAGCGTTCGGTGACCAAATCCTCGCCGCGCGACCACAGAAAACTTTCGCCCGCCCGGCGAATCAACTGCGCGCGGATTCCGTCCCATTTCCATTCCGCCTGCCAATCGGAAATCGCGCCCAAATCTTCGAGCGGAAAATCAATCTGATGAGCCAGATGAAACGGATACGGGCGCGATAAATCGGCGTCCGAAGACGGAGCGCCTTCAATCAGGCTCAAATAAAAATCCGCGCTCGGCGACCAGCTTCCCATCAGCCGGTGCGCGATGATTTCCTTTTCGATTCCGGCGACCTGAGCCAGCGCGCGCACGACGAGAAGCTGCGAGACGCCGACGCGAAAGCTGCCGGTGATGAATTTGTTGAAAACGAAACGCTGGTCGGCGTCCAGTTCGTTCCAAGCCTGTGCGACCGCCTCGTGCTGGTCGGCTTCGGCTAAATCGCGCAGCGGCAGAATTCGTTTCTCAATCCAGTGGCTCAGCGACAAATCCGTTCCGGTCGCCGAATTGTCGGGCAAAAGCAGCGCAATCGTTTCGCCCAAATCGCCGACCGCGTCGTAGGAAAGCTCGAAAAGCCAGTCTTCGACGCCCGCGATTTCCGCCGCCCACGCCCGTAGCTTCGCCGTCGGGACAATCTGTCGCGGCTTGCGCCCGCTCAGAAAATAAATCGCCCACGCCGCGTCTTCCGCGCTCGCCCGGCTGAAATATCCGACCATCGCCTCGACCTTTTCGTTGGTCTTGTTCGTTTGGTCGAGAGCCAGATATAAATCGGTAAATTCTTTCATCTTTATTTTTCACCGCAGAAGCGCAAAGACGCAGAGAAATGAAACCACGGATTTACACGGATAAACACAGGATGATTTAACAGGATGAACAAGATGAACAGGATAAGCAGGATAAAATCTATTTCTTATCTGTCTTTGTTTTTATCCGGGTTAATCTGTGCCAATCTGTGGTTTCACCTTCTTAAAATCTCTGCGTCTTTGCGTCTCTGCGGTTCAAACATCTTCATTCTTCATCGATTTCAGCGCCGCCAGCCAATCCGATTTCCGGCGATTCGCCCGCGTATCTCGTCTTTAGCGGGCGCGCGTCGATGTCGCGGCTTTGCAGATAACGGACGAGCGGCTCGGTCGTGCCGTGCGTGACCAGAATTTTTTCGGCTTCGGTGGCAAAAATCGCCTTTAAAAGCTCGTCCCAATCGGCGTGGTCGGACAAAATAAAGCCTCTGTCAACCGCGCGGCGACGGCGCGCGCCGCGAATCCGCATCCAGCCCGAAGCAAACGCCGTCGAAGCGTTTCCGAATTTGCGCAGCCACGGCGTGTCCTGCGCCGACGGCGGCGCGACGACGAGCGAGCCGATAAAATCCTTTTTATTTTCGACCGCGCCGACATACGTGGTCGGCGGCAGCTCGACGCCGCTCAGGCGATATTCTTCGGTCAATCTTTCGACCGCGCCGTGCGTGTAGATTTTCCCGATTGAAGCGTCTACGCTTTTCATAATGCGCTGCGCCTTGCCGAGCGAATAAGCGAAAATCACGGACGCTTTGCCTTTTTCTGCGTTCGCGCGCCACCAATCGCTTATGTCCGCAAACAAAACGTCGGGCGGCGTCCAGCGATAAATCGGCAGCCCGAAGGTCGCTTCGGTGATAAAAGTGTGGCATCTGACGTGCTCGAAGGGCGCGCAGGTCGGGTCTTCGGTTAATTTGTAATCGCCCGAGGCAACCCAGACTTCGCCTTTGTATTCGACGCGCACCTGGGACGAACCCAAAACGTGTCCCGCCGAATGAAACGAAACTTTTACGCCGTTTATCACGCGCGTTTCGCCATACGATAGCGTTTCGATATTGCCTTCATTCCACAGGCGCGAGCGAAAAAGCCTCTCGCCTTCCTTTGAAACCAGATAATTTTTCGAGCCGCGATAAGCGTGGTCGGCGTGCGCGTGCGTCAGGACGGCGCGCTCGACCGGCATCCACGGGTCGATATAAAAATCGCCCGCCTCGACATACAGTCCGCGCTCGCTTAACCTGATTAGCTCCATTTTTTAATTTTAACAAATCGGGAAAGCCGTGAGGGAATTATTTGAAAGCGGAAACTTTCGGAAACGAAAAAAAGCGGAAGACTTTCCGTTTTTCAGAAAATCTTCCGCTCTGCTAAAAAATTAACGCCCCCGGCACGACTCGAACGTGCGACCCACAGCTTAGAAGGCTGTTGCTCTATCCGGCTGAGCTACGGGAGCAGAAAGCAAATTTAGATGTTAGCGATTGTGGAATCTCAAGTCAAATTAGCTGTAGAAATTAAGATTTGACCCTACGCCTTTACGCCGCGCCGTAATTCGCCCTTTCGATTTCGCGGATGATTTCCGTCATCCGTTCAAAAACTTCGGTCAGATTCAGCTCGCTCGTATCAATCACAATCGCGTCCGCCGCAATCGTCAGGGGCGAATCGGCGCGCGAAACGTCGCGTTCGTCGCGCTGCCTGATTTCCTCAAACGTTTTTTCGTAAGTGACGTCCAGCCCGCGCGCCAGGTCTTCGGCGCAGCGGCGTCTGGCTCTGGCTTCGGGCTTCGCCGTCAGAAAAAATTTCACGTCCGCCTTCGGGAAAACGACCGTTCCGATGTCGCGCCCGTCCAGCACGCAGCCGTGCGGAGCCGTCGCTCCGAGCAGCCGCTGGTGCTCGACCAGAATTTTGCGGACTTCGGAAATCGTCGAGACAATCGAAGCCGCCTGCCCGACCT
>JALZHR010000049.1 GCA_030860665.1 Acidobacteriota bacterium | reverse complement strand
GGCTGTTTGGTGCTGATAATCGGATAATTTTCGGCTTCCGCGTTTTTCTCAATCCAGTCGGTATATTCGGGAGGCACGGACATATCCGAGTAAATCGCCTCGACCGGGCATTCCGGCAGGCAGGCGTCACAGTCGATGCAGGTGTCGGGGTTGATATACAGGCGGTCGCTCAGCTCGTGAAAGGCTTCGACCGGGCAGACCGCCGCGCAGTCAGTGTATTTACATTCCACGCACGGTTCAGTAACGATATAGGTCATTTAAAAAAATCTCCTCAGCGAAATGATAAGAACGAAAAGCTCAAAAGAAGATTATACTTGTCATTATCCGATAGACAAGTGTTAAAATGCCTTCAATATTTATTATCAACAAATTTTAAGGAAAAGCAGGCAGAATGAAATTAAAAGCAGAACGCGAACTATCTCTGGATTTTCTGCGCGTGTGCGAAGCCGCCGCGATTGAATCCGCCAAAACGATGGGTCAGGGCGACCGCAAATATTCCGACCACGTAGCGGTCGAAGCGATGCGGAAAGTGATGGACACCGTGCCGATGCGCGGTCGCATCGTTATCGGCGAGGGCGAGCGCGACGAAGCGCCGATGCTTTATATCGGCGAGGAAGTCGGCGGCGGAAACTACGCCGAAGAGGAAAAAGCGAATTTTCCCGAAGTCGACATCGCCGTCGACCCGCTCGAAGGCACGAATTTGTGCGCGCTCGGCGCAAACAACGCGATTGCCGTTTTAGCGGCTGCCGAGCGCGGCGGGCTGCTGAACGCGCCCGATATTTATATGGACAAAATCGTCGTCGGTCCGTCCTGCAAAGGCGCGGTCGATATCGACGCGCCCGTCAAGGACAATCTGAAAAACATCGCGCGGCGTCTCGGGCGCGACATCGACGATTTGACGGTGATTTGCCTCGACCGCTCGCGGCATAAAAAATTAATTCAGGAAGTGCGCGACGCCGGCGCGCGCATTCGTTTAATCAGCGACGGCGATTTGTCGGCGGGAATCTCGGCGGCGGTCGCCGGGACGAACATTCACGCTCTGATGGGCATCGGCGGCGCGCCCGAAGGCGTCATCACGGCGGCGGCGATGAAATGTCTGAACGGCGAGATTCAGGCAAAGCTCGTTTTCGACCCGGAAAGACTGGGCGTCGATAAATCGAAAGTTCCGCCCGCCGAGGAAGTGATGGAACGCCTGAAAAAAATGGGTATCAGCGACCCCGACAAAATCTACGACACCAACGACCTCGCGCCCGGCAAAAAAATTATTTTCGCCGCGACCGGCGTCACCGACGGCGCGCTGCTGCGCGGCGTGCGCTTTTTCGGCGCGGGCAAGCGAACGCATTCGGTCGTGATGACGTCCGACTCGAAGAGCATCCGTTTCGTCGATACCGTGCACGTCGAAGGCGGACCGGATGCGGTAATCAGATTTTAGTCATTGAACATTTATCATTTACCATTTATCGGGCGTTGAATGATAAATGGTAAATGATAAATGATAAATGAAAATGCCTCAGACAATCGAAAATTACGTTCCGCAAGCGTTTGTCAGACAGCGAAAACGGCAGGCTTTTTTCGCCTGGGGCTTGGTTTTTCTGATTGCTCTCGTCTGGATTGGCTTAATCGTTTCCGCGCCGCTGGCTAAGGCTAGTGATTTGACGGGTTTTTCCGGCGCGCTTTACACGTTTTTCAGCTATCTGTGTCATCAAATCCCGGAGCGTTCCTTTCACACGCTCGGATTTCCTCTGGCGGTCTGCTCGCGCTGTTTCGGGTTTTATTTCGGATTTCTGCTCGGCTTGGGCGCGTATCCTTTTTTCCGCGCGCTGGACGACGTCGAGCCGTTCGCGCGCTTCTGGCTTTTTCTGGCGATAGTGCCGATGGGCATCGACTGGTCGCTGACATTTTTCGGGATTTGGGAAAACACGCACCTGTCGCGCTCGCTGACGGGCGCGATTCTGGGCTTTGCCTGCGCGTTTTTCATCGTTCCGGCGCTGGCGGAAATCAGCCGGTTCTTTGTCGACCGAAAGCTAAAAAGGCTGTCCTGGTGACAGCCTTTTCGGCATCTAAATTTATTTTGGATAAGTAGTTTTTATACTGTGTTGGCAACGCCGAACCGGCGGCGTCCCGTGATAAGCAATTCTTATTATATTCGTTTTCCGGTCAGATTGACAAGTTTTGTTTTTAGAAAATTTAGAGTCGCGAAGAAAAAGAATTTTTTCGCCGCGTCTGCCGCGAAAAACAAGCCGAAAGATGGGAAAAACAGGGCAGAAGGCGCAGAGTGAAAGAAAAAATAAAAGATTGTTTTCTATTTTTCCCCTTTTCCCTTCGTCTTCCGCCCTGTTTCCCGATTGACTATTTTGCCGAATAATCGCAAAATTACCTTTGCTTTACATTTAGGTAAGGAGTGCTGACGGGTGAGTTTTAGCCGTGATAGTGCAGCTCAGAGAGCGAAACGGGACTTGGCACAACGTTTGGGAATTGAGGAATCCGAAATTCAGATTGCTTCGGCAACCGATGAGGATTTTCCCAATTCGTCTCTCGGCGCGCCCGTGGAAGACGAAATGTCCGCGCAGATGATTTCGAGCGGCTGGAAAATAAATCTGCAAGCCGCCGGTAAAAACTATGAATATCGAGCCGATAAATATCAGCTCCGGCTGCGCGGATTTAACGGAACAAATTACATTATAGAATCGTGAAATAAGCAGGCGGGCGCGCTCGCGCGTGCCTTTCTGCTTAAAGTATTTTGGGAGTAAAAAATGAATCGACAGAATATTTGGATTCATATCACCGTCGCCGTCATCATCATTACTATGGCGGCGGTTCTCGGACAAATCAGGCGTTGGCAGTCGACGCTCGGAATGTTTAACGATAAAGCGCCGACCGTAACGACGCCGACCAAGCCGTCGATAAAACCGATGTCTGTCAACCGCTCGACGAAAGACTGCCAGCCGGAAGTTCTGGTCAAGTTTCGCCCCGAGGTGGATTTGACGGAAATTAAAAAAATCGTCGCCAAAAATAACGACAAGCTCGAAGACGAAATCGAAGCGGTCAAGAATCTGATTTCGATTGACGATTTGGACGGTTTGGAAGCGGAAAAAGTCGCCGAGCAGTATCGCCGGATGTCGGATTTGGTTTTGTATGCCGAGCCGATTGTCGAAATCAAGCTCGAACCGACCGAAAATTTTCGCGAATTAGCGGCGAAAACTGCCGATGAGCCGAATCTGCCGAACGACCCGATGTTCGGCGAGCAGTGGGCTTTGAAAAACGCCGGTCAGAACGGCGGCAAGGAAAACGCCGACATCTCGGCGCTGAAAGCCTGGGAGAAAACCAAAGGAAGCAAAAAAGTCGTCGTCGCCGTGCTCGACACCGGCGTCGATTACCTGCATCTGGATTTGGTGACTAATATGTGGATTCGTCCCGACGCCGTTCCGCAATACAGGGATGACGAGCTGGGCGTTTTCAACGATTTGAACGGTTTTAACGCGGCGGACAATCTGTCCGACCCGATGGACGAAAACGGTCACGGAACGCACTGCGCGGGCGTTATCGGCGCGGAAGGCGACAATGAACAGGGAATCGCCGGCATCAACTGGCAGGTCGAGATTATGCCGCTCAAGTTTTTGGGCAGAGGCGGTTTCGGCTCGACCAAAGACGCCATCGAAGCCATCAACTACGCGATTGACCGCAAGCAGAAAGGCGTCAACGTCCGCGTCATCAGCGCCAGCTGGGGCTCGACAGCTTATTCCAAAGCTCTGGAAGACGCGATTCGCGCCGCGGGCGAGGCGGGAATTTTATTCGTCGCGGCGGCTGGAAATGACGCCGGAAACAACGACAAGCGCCCGCATTATCCTTCAAACTACAATCTGCCGAACGTCATCAGCGTCGCGGCGCTCGACCGCGCGGACAGTCTCGCTTCGTTTTCCAATTACGGCGCGAAAACGGTTCACATCGCCGCGCCGGGCAAAGACATTCTTTCGACGTGGCTGAAAGACGGCTATCGCGAAGCGTCGGGAACTTCGATGGCGACGCCGCAGGTTTCCGGAGCGGCGGCGCTGATTCTGGCAAACGAGCCGAATCTGACGGTCGAAAAACTGCGCGAAAGAATCCTGGAATCCGTCGATAAAATCGATTCCTTAAACGGAAAAATCGAAACCGGCGGCAGGCTCAACGCGGCGAAAGCGCTCGGAAATTAAACTTAAGCGATAAAAAAAACCTTCGATGCGGCGAGATACATCTCGCCGCATTTTTATTTTAACCAATTCGTCAAACGCTCAACCATTTGGAACATTCCGCCGGGCGCAAATGTGTATAAAAAACTTCAGATAAATCTTCTTATTTCTCCAAACCTCTGAAAAATCGGCGTTTAGTAAACTCAAGCTCTTTCCGAATGACAATGGCACGCGCATTGCTGATATTAGAAACGGCAACGCAACATGCCGAGCGGAAAAGCGAGCGGGTTGCGGTTTGTTAGAAAGAAACTTTTGAGGAGAAAATTATAATGAATCGTTTTAAAAATTTACTCGCAGGTTTTGCGTTCTCTCTGTTGATTCTGGGTTTGCCGACGCTCGCTTCGGCGCAGTGGCGCGACAACGACGATAATTACGGCAACGACAGATACCGCAATAATCGCAATTACAATCGCGGCAACGTGCGTTCGGCGGTTAACCGCCTGGCAAATCGCGCGGAAGTTTTCGAGCGTCGCCTCGACCGCGAGCTTGACCGCAGCCGTTACGACGACCGCAATCGCGAAGACCGTCTGAATCGTTTAGCCAACGATTTTACGCGCGCCGCCGAGCGTCTCGAAGATGAATTTGACGGCAGACGCGATATGAACGACAGCTACGACGAGGCGCAGAGAGTCCTGCAGCTCGGACGGCAGCTCGATAACGCGCTTTCCCGCGCCCGCCTGAGCGGCTACGCGATGAACGACTGGAACGCCATTCGTCAGGATTTGAACACGATTGCCAACGCTTTCGGTAACAATCGCTACAATCGTCGGCGCAGCAACGGAAACGGCAGAGACTGGAGAGACTATCTGCCTTACTAAAATCGATATAAGATTTAACGCGGCTTCGCTTTCCAGACCTTCCGAATCCAGAATGGAGTCGTGTTAATCGAAAAGCCCGAGTCTAAAAAACTCGGGCTTTTTTGCGTTTCGGGTTTCGTTCGTTGTATTTTTCTTTTATCTATGACGTTGCTGGGAACACTTTATCTGGTCGCCACGCCGATCGGCAATTTGCAGGACATCACGTTTCGCGCCGTCGAGACGCTGAAAACCGCAGACCTCATCGCCTGCGAAGACACGCGCCACACGCGCAAACTGCTGACGCATTACGGCATTTTAAACCGGAAACTGGTCAGCTATCACGAGCACAACGAGCACGAGCGCGCCGAAGAATTAGCCGCCCGTCTGCAGGAAGGAAAATCGATTGCCGTCGTCTCGGACGCCGGAACGCCCGCCATCTGCGACCCGGCGTTTCGGATTGTGCAAAAGGCGCACGAAATCGGCGCGCGCGTCGTCCCGATTCCCGGCGCGGCGGCTTTCGTCAATGCTCTGGTCATTTCCGGCTTGCCGACCGATGCGGTGTTTTTCGGCGGTTTTCTGCCTTCCAGAAAAAGCGAGAGACAAAAGCGGCTGGCGGAAGTCAGGGAAATTCCCGCGACACTCGTTTTTTACGAAACGCCGCACCGGCTGGCGAAATCGCTGGCGGACTGCGCCGAAGTTTTAGGCGACAGGAAAGCCGCCGTCGCGCGCGAATTGACCAAGCTGCACGAGGAAATCGTTCGCGGAAATTTAACTGGGCTGGCGGAAAATTTTGCCGGAAAAGCGGTCAGAGGCGAGATAGTTCTGGTGATTGAGAAAGAAGAAAATCAAAGCCCGAAGCCCGAAGCCGGAAGCCCGAAGTCGCTCGCCGTCCGAGTCCGTGAATTAGAGAAAGATTTCGACCATAAAACCGCGCTGAAAAAAGCGGCTAAAGAATTCGGCTTGCCGCGTTCTGAAGCGTATCGAATCTTAATCTCCGAAAAGAATAAATAAGGAAAAACCGGCGGGTTTAATTCTAAATTCTAAATTCTCGCGGAAAAGATTATCCGAATTAATTTAGAATTTAGAATTCGCTCGTTTCAACAGTGATTTAATTTCTTTCCCGCCGCAAGCGCCTCGCAAATAGAAAGTTTATTGTAAGTCGGACAACCATTACGTTTATTGTGACACCTAAAAAAGTGTAACAAACCTGGCAAATTTAGCAGTATCGAATTTGCTAGGCTTTTTTTGTTGCCTGAACAACGATTTTTATAAACAAGGAGTAGGGTTTTTAGTATTATGAACAAATTAATTCTGGCATTTTGCCTGACTATCATTTCAAGCGTTTTCGCTTTTGCGCAGACGACCGATTATAAGAAATCGGAATTTTTTATCGGTTATTCAAACGGACAGGTCGATACGGGAGCGAACCGGGAAAACGGCTTGGACGAATTTTTCCAGGACCGTGAAAGCTTTCACGGCTTTAACGCTTCGGGCGTCGTCAACGTCAACCGCTACGTCGGCATCAAAGGCGACGTTTCGGGAACTTACCGAAACGACGATTTGAGCTTCCCGGTGACCGGCTCGAACAACAACATCTCGTTCAGCGCGAAAAGTTCTTTATACAACTTTCTGGGCGGCATTCAGGTTAAGGACAATGCGACGACCTCGCGTCTGAAACCTTTTGCTCATGCGCTGGTCGGCGCCGGACACGGCAGAGTTAGAATCAATAACGTCTCCTGCCCGGCGGGCGTTGACTGTTCGGATTTAACCAGCGGTTCGGAAACCGGCTTAGCCGGAGCTTTCGGCGGCGGCTTGGACGTTCGGGTAAACGATAACATCGATTTTCGCGTCGTCAAGGTCGATTACAACCCGATTAGATTCGACGGCGGAACGCAGCACAACGTCCGCTTCGGCATCGGCGTCGTTTTCAAATAAACTTTTGCTTTCAACGCAAAAATTAAAGGGAGCTTGATAAAAGCTCCCTTTTTTATTGAATAATCGGAAAAGTGAAAAGGTGAAAAGGTGAAAGAGTAAGAAAGCCTGTCGAATAATTTCAACTTACTTTTTCACCTTATTTACCTTTGCATCAGTTCCGGCGGCAATTTTTTGTCGACCTGCGGGCGCGATTTCGCTTCGGCAAGCTCCCAGAGAGTGAGAAAGATTGTCCGCGTGATTCTTTCCATCTTCGCATAATCAATCTTGTCGGCGTGGTCGCCGACGCCGTGATAATCTTCGTGCGTGCCGCTGAACCAGAAGGCAACCGGAATGCCCTTCGTCGCGTAGTGAAAATGGTCTGAGCGGAAAAAGAAACGATTTTCGTCTTTCGGGTCGTCGTATTTGTAATTGTAGGTCATTTTCAGAAACGAATCGTTGACGCCTTTGGTAAGAGCGCCGAGCGCGCTGCTCATCATTTCCGAACCGATAACGTAAACTTCATTTTCGCCCGTCAATTCCGCATTGCAGGGTTTGCGTCCCGGTCTCGGGTCGATGTCGCACGGCGCTTGATAGCCCGGCTTTTTGCTTCGACCAATCATATCGATATTCAGTTGAGCAATCACGTTTTTCAAATCGACGGTCGGGTGTTTGACAAAATATTCGCTGCCCCACAAGCCTTTTTCCTCGCCCGCGTGCCAGACGAAAAGGATGGAGCGTTTCGGTTTTCTCGCCTGTTTCGCCAGCGTTTCGGCAATCGCCAGAACCGCCGTCGTGCCGGAGCCGTCGTCGTCCGCGCCGTTGAAAATTTTGTCTTCGCCCGGAACGTCCGGATTCACGCCGACGTGGTCGTAGTGCGCGCCGACGGCGACCATCTCGCGCTTCAGAACCGGGTCCGAGCCTTCGATAAGAGCGACGATGTTCTGCGTCGTTATCGTTTCCGTGCGGCTGTCAGCCGATGCGGCGAATCTTTTCGCCGCGCTCATTTCAAACGAGGAAACGGGGTGTGCCGCACTCATCGGATTACCGGCTTCGCCTTCATACAAAGCATTTCCGATTGTTTGCGAGACGAGAAAAACCGGAAGCGTCGCCCCGGTGTTCCTCGGCGCGTCGTGCAAGCCTTCGACGCGCAGCGCGCCACCGCCCGATTGAGAGCGCCTGATTCGATTCCAGGAGCTTTGCAGTTCGGGCGAAGCGACGACGATAACGCCCGTCGCGCCTTTCTGCTGCGCGTAGGTGAACGGGTCAGCCCACTGCGTTCCTTTGTCTTCAGGCTTCAAATCGGCTTGAGTTACACCCGCCGGAAAGACAATCAGCGAAGGGTTGCGAGGCGCGCCCTGCATCTGGACGACGGCGATTTTGCCGCGCACGTCGACGTTTGAATAGGCGTCGATATTTTTCGATTTGACGAGCCAGCCGTCGCCGACGAAAACGAGCGGCGCGTTCAGCGTTCCGTTCGTGTTGCCGTGCATCTTGAAAAATTCCTCGCCGTAGGCAAAGCGCCGAGCGCCGACTTCCATAAAAGCGTTGGCGCGGTCGAGCGATTCGCGGCGCAGGTTTATTTTTTGAAAATAAGTACCGTTGTCGCCCGCCGGTTTAACGCCCCATTTTTTGAGCTGCAAAGCGATAAATTTAGCGGTCAAATCCAGACCGCGCGAGGGCGTGTTGCGACCTTCCATTTCATCCGAAGCGATGAAATACAGATAATCCCGCAGCTGCTCCTGCGTAATCGCCTCGGCGGCGCGGCGCTCCGCCTGAGTAATTCTGACACCGGTCTGCTGCTGCTGCTGCGCCAGAAGCGTCGATGACGACGGCAGAATCAGCGCCAGCAAAAGTAAAAAAGCAAATAAATTTTTCTTCATTTTTTCTCCCGGAAATAACTTTCGCCGCAGAGACCGAAAGAGTGAAAAACGAAAAGTGAAAAGTGAAAAATTAGGAACTTTTCGTTTCTAGTTATTCACTTTTCACTTTGTCCCGTGTCTTTGCGATGAAAAATTTCCTCTTGATTTTACGCCGGTCAAACCGGATTTGTTTCGGCGCGGACGGCGACGACGGCGATTTTTTTCCGGTCAGCCAGCGCCAGCATTTCTTCCCTTTCGAAAATCAGAGTTTTGTCCGCGGTCAGGCAAAGACAGGTCGCGCCCGCTTCAGCCATCGTTCGGATGGTCGGTATGCCGACGACCGGAACGTCGAAACGCATATCCTGATTCGGCTTAGCGACCTTGACGACCGTCAGCTTTCCTTTCGCCAGCTCTCCGGCGCGCTTAATGACGGCGTCCGTGCCTTCCATCGCTTCAATCGCCACGCACGCCTTTGCGCGCACGACGATGGTTTGCCCGAGGTCGAGGCGCGCGATTTCGTTGGCGATT
>JALZHR010000072.1 GCA_030860665.1 Acidobacteriota bacterium | reverse complement strand
TGCCGATATAGCGCGCTTCGACGAGCAAATCCTTAAACAATTCATACTGAACGCCGACGTTCCATTGATGGACGTAAGGCGTCTTGAGGTCGCGGTCGATGGCGCGAAACTCGAAAGTTTCGGCGATGTTGCCGAAAGTTCCCGCCGGAAACGGCGTGTTGCGCGCGTCGACGGTTATCGGCGTGTTGTCGCGGATTTGATAATTTCCGCCCGCGCCAGCCGTGCGCGTGATGCGAAACGGCAGCCACTGACTGAGCGGAATATTGGTCGGCGTGTTGGAAAACGCCGTCGCAATCGGCACGTTGCCGCTCGGCACGGTGATTTCCACTTCGCGCAGGAAAGGGTAATTGCTGAAAATCGTGTTGATGAACGCCGCGCTCGGGCGGTCGTAGAAAAGCCCGTAGCCGCCGCGAAAAACCAGCCGGTCGTTGACGGCGTAAGCCAAGCCGACTCGCGGCGCGAGATTGTTTAAATCCTGACCGTTCAGCGTGTGCTTGTTGCCCGCGACGTTCGTCTCGTTAATCGCGCCGTCGACGACCGGATTTCCGGTTAAACGGACATTGTTCGGCACGATAAAGCCGCGCGTCGGGTTGTCGCAAATCGCCGCGCTGCCGCCCGCCGCCGTAAAACACGGCTCGAACGACGACAAATCGAAATTGCCGATGCGCCCGTCTTTCTCGGTCGGGCGCATAAAAAGCTCGTAGCGCAAGCCGAGATTCAAGGTCAGCTTGCGGGAAATTTTCCAGTCGTCCGTTGCATAGAAGCCGAAATCCATAAAGCGAAAGCTCTTGTCGGTCACGCCGTATTGCGTGTCGGCTTCGGTCGCGTTGCCGGTCAGAAGCTGCGTAAAGCTGTCGAATTTTTCAAACTCGGTCGCCTGTTCTTCAGGCAGGTTCGTGTCGTATTGATGACGCTTGAACTCGCCGCCGAATTTGAAATTGTGATTGCCGAAAATATAGTTGACGTTGTCGGCGAGGCTGTAAGTCACCTGTTTGCGCTTGTTAAAGGAATCGTTCGGCGCGCCGAACGAGAAATTGGCGATGTTGTTGCGCCCGATGTAATGACCGAGCCTGAGGGTCGCGTCGCTCTGGTCGAAGACGGTGGCGGGATTGAAAACGCCGATTGATTCGTTGGTCAGCTCCAGAAACGGGTCGTCAAGGCGGCGCGAGTTGTTCAGATAAAAATAGCCGAAGCGAATTTCGTTAATCAGATTCGACGAAAAAACGTGCGTGTCGGAAATCGCCAGCGTGCGGTTGCGGTCGCTGCGGCGCAGGGTGAACGGCGAAGCCAGCGAATTCGGGTCGGGAAACGAATCGAAGCCCGGAAAATCCGAATAAAAAAGCGTGCCGCTCAAAGTGTTGTTCTGCGAAAGCTGCCCGTCGAGCCGCGTCGTAAACTGCTGCTGCTTGAAGCGCGAAGGCTCGACGCTGACGACTTCGACCAGCGGGTTGCTGCGCGTCAGCGTGCGCGTCGTCACCTGCGGAAACGAGCCGAATTGATAACTTCCAGTGCCGCTCTGGTCGACGATTCCGAGCGCGCGATAATTGACGTTTTGCAAACCCGGCAGAACGAAGCCGCCCGTCACCGGGTTGCGCAGATTGAAAATGCGCAGGGCGACCGGGCTGATGTCGGCTGCGGTCAGGCAGTTTGCGCCCGCGCAGTTGTTGAATTGATTGAAAGCCGAGGCAATTGCCGCCGCCGAGCGGTCGTCGCCCAGAACCGTGAGCGCCAGCGGCAGAACCGTCCGCGTCCGCGCCGTCGGAACTAATCCGGTGTTTGCATTGGTAAATTGATAACCGCCGAAAAAGAAAAATCTGTCTTTTACAATCGGTCCGCCGACGGTAAACCCCGTTTCCGTGCGGTCGGCGCGCGGTTTTTCGACGCCCGCCTGTTCGAGAAAAAACTCGTTCGAGTTGAATTTTTTATTTTGCAGGTAGTAATAAGCCGAGCCGTTGAAATCGTTGCCGCCGGATTTGGTGACGAGCTGGAAATTTCCGCCGCCGCTTCTGCCGGTCGAGGCGTCGTAAAGCGAAGTTTGCAGCTTCACTTCCTGCAAGGTTTCCGGCGCGGGCGAGATGTTGTCGCTCAGCGAGCCTTCGTTGCTGGTGATGTTCGTCGCGTCGATGCCGTTAAAGAAAAGACTCGTCGAAGTCGTGCGCGTCCCGTTGACCGAGGGCGAGACGTTCCCGTTGCCGTTGACGCCGACCGGCGAAAGCTCGGAGCTGACGCCCGCTTCCGACGATAAAAGCCCGGTAAAGCTGCGCGTCGAGGTCGGCGTCTGAGTTAATTGCTCGCCCGTAATCCGGCGCGAGACCGCGGCGGTCTCGACCTGCACGAGCGGCTGGTCGCTGGTGATGGTCACGACGGCATCGGTGCCGCCGATTTCCAGCGCGACTTCGAGCGTGCGCGGCACGGAAGCCTCGACCTGAACGTTTTCGCTCAAGCCTTTCTTAAAACCTTCCTTTTCATACGTGACGCTGTAAACGCCGACCGGCAGAACCGGAATCGTCCAGCGTCCTTCCTGGTCGGTCGTCGCGGTGCGCGTCAGGTTGGTGGCGGAATTTTTAACCGTCACGACGACGCCCGGCACGAACGCTTCCGACGGGTCTTTGACAGTTCCGCTCAGGCTTCCCGTCGCCTGCGCCGAAACGCTCTGAGTTAATAAAAATGTAAAACCGACAGCTAAAACAAAAAATCTTAAGATAGATTTGGCTTGCATCTTCTCTCCTGATTGAATTTAAAAAAGCGATTCGCGGCTTGCCTGACAAATTTGTCGTCTAAAAAGCCGCTCGCCGTTCTTTGCTCGAAATGTTTTCTGAAAATGTAAATAGAATATTGCTGCAAGCGTCAGAATATGACCGGGAAATTACAGGCAGGTAAACGGCGCGTTAAAAAAATGTTAATTATTAACAGTTGCGGAAAGTTGCAGATAGTTGCAGATAGTTGACAGAAAGTTTTCAGAAAGTTGCAGGAAGTTGCAGGAAGTTAAAAACAGTTTCAATAGTTCAGTCTTTCGCACTTTCTTCCAACTATCTGCAACTATCTGCAACTATCTGCAACTTCCTGCAACTTCCTGCAAC
>JALZHR010000027.1 GCA_030860665.1 Acidobacteriota bacterium | reverse complement strand
CCATTGCATAATCTGCCAGCGAACCGGCTCCAAGCGCTCTCCTATCTGCCGATAGAAAGTCGGGAAATGAATCGGTTCGGGAAATCTGTCTGAGAGCATAAAACCAATCGACATATAGGCTCGCTTGATTTTCTCATTCGCCACGTCATAAAGGCAGTAGGCGGTTTCGATATTCCATATCTTTAAATAATAACCGAGTCCTGCGGCGAGCAACGGCATCGCCCGCTCATAGTAGCCGCGAGCATAAGTGTAAGTGTTAATGTCAGCCACCGGTTCATCGTCTGCAAGCCGATAGAAACTGCCGCTCTCCCGGATGCCCATCTCGAACGGCACAATTGTCCCTGGTGGGCGGGGCGTTACGCGGCAGGTCATAATTACATTTTCCGCTTCGGTGATGTATAGATACGTCGAGCGCGCCTGAAACACATTGTCGATTTCGCGCGAAAATCCCACGTATCCAAAGTTATTCATACTATTGATGAACATATCGCGAAGGGGCTCGACCAAATCTTGAGTAACCCTGTTTACTGGCACATAATGACAGGTTAGCTTGTTTGCCGGATCGTAAAATTTTGCAAAGTCGGAATGAAGCATACGATTCTTATTTAAGACCTCGGCAAAAAATTTAGAGACTAATCTAGGTTAACCAGCTTTGTCTTACGCCAAGCTGCGTCCTGCCGAATTTCTTTATTTATAGACCTAAAATCAGGCGAAACGCGAATATCTTTTTGCTCAAAACTTTATTTCAAACAAAAAAGACGCGCTAAATCCAAACCGAGAATCTGCAATTTGCAAATTCCCGGTCCTAGCATTTCCTCTCGAATGCTAACCGGATTTAATTTGTCGTCGGTTGAAGTGAATGTAGTTTATTTCCCGACGAGTGTCAATAGTTTTTGTGATTCGGGAGTGACTAAATAAGCGTAGTTAGGATAAACTTTGTCGATGCAATCCTGTCCAAATTGTGAAAATTCATAAAACCAAATAAAAAGCGGAAAGAATCGCTGCGGCACACAACGTTATTTGTGTCGAGAGTGTGGGAAAACTTATACGCTGGAGCCGAAACAGCAAGGCTACTCGGAAGAAGTTAAGGAAAAAGCCGTTAGAATGTATGTCGAAGGAAATAACTTTCGCCGGATCGGCAGATTGCTTGGAGTCAATCATCAATCAGTGGTTAATTGGGTTAATGCTTATCACGAGAAAATAAAAGATAAGGCGGCGCTGCCGACCGATTCACACACAATTGAAGTCGATGAACTCTGGACATTCGTGGAAAAGAAAAAAACAAAGCTTACATCGTAACTGCCGTTGACCGCTCAACACATACAATTGTTGGCTTTGCTGTTTGTGCGGAAAGAACTTTAGAGATTCTGCAATCTGTGATTGATTCGGCGATAAAGGCAGAAAACTATTACACGGACGGTTTTCTGATGTATCAGGATTTAAGTTATTGGGGCAAGCACCGAATGCTCAAAGACAAATCTGAAACTTATTCGGTCGAGGGCGGTAATTCCGATTTACGCCATTACTTGGCAAGACTGCAAAGAGCCTCGCGATGTTTTTCCCGTTGTTTCAAAGCCCTGGTAAGAGCCGTTGAATTGTTTGTTTATTTTTACAATAAGCGACAACTAAGGAAAAGACTACTTCCTAAGTATCCGGCATTTTTAGCGGAAAGTTTGCCAACGCTAATTTAGTCACTCCCTTTTAGAAAAAAATCTTGACTTAACATTCTCTGTTATGTTATTTTCTTTTCACCGACGAGAGTATCATCACAGTATTTTGTAGAGAAGAAGTTTTAGGGGAATTTTCAGATAGTAAGTAAATACGAATGTTTCTGCGAAGAGGCATTTGAAGTTTGCGAAAGAATTTTTTGAAAAAGGCAACGATTGAGTTCGTTTTGCCGGAAATCTTTTAAATTGATGAAGTGCTCGAATCGGTCAAGTTTTAACAATCAGCGGAATGCTTTCCGCTTAATGATTACAGGAAGTTTCCGGTCATTATTTAGTCCGGAGAGGAACAAATTTATATAAAGAAGTCGATTACCAGTTTCCGGTAATCGGCTTTTTTGTTTTTGTAAAGTCAGGAAGTTTGATTTAAAGGTTGAAACAATAGAAAAAGCCCGGACAATGACTGCAATCATTGTCCGAGCCGATAGGTTCACCTGAAGAATAAAGTATCTTTCGATGCACTATCTTCTATTCCGCATCTTAAGCCATTCTATTCGATAAAATCAAGCAATCTACAATCAGTGCGTAAGTATTGAGCGGTTACTGCATAAGCAATCGATGGTCAGCCGTTTCTTCAGAGCGCGTTAGCTCATCGTTTTGGAGTCGATATGTCAAAGAAAAAAAGAGATGCCATTCAGGGATTAAATATAAATGGTGATAAAGAAAAGCCAGTAAGTGGCGCTCCAGATTCATCTGCTATTAATTCGTCAGCCAATAATGCCTCGCCGCAAAGGTGGTGGAAGAGGTTAGGTAGATTTGAACGCCTCGCGGTTACCGGAATCGGCTTGCTTCTGGTCTCCGTAGTTTTCGGAGCTACGGGCTTGGGCAAGAAAATCGGCGAGGCTTTAACGGGTGATTCGATGAATCGGGCTTCCGGCAATAATTCTCAACCTTTGACGCTTAATCCGGCGGTGACGACCGCAACCCCGCAGCTATCCAAAGAATATATTTACGCCGGCTCTCGTATGCTGGCAGTCGAAGATGCGGGCGCTTCTGCCGCGCCTCCGGCTGATTTAGCTGTGTGGCGAGCATCATCGGGCTACTGGTATGTGATGGGCGGGGGGGGCTCGCTTCAAGCCTCTCAGCAGTGGGGACTAAATGGAGACATTGCAGTTCCCGGCGACTACGACGGCGACGGCAAAACGGATTTCTGCGTCTTTCGCCCGTCTCCCGACAACACCTGGTATGTCATCAAAAGCAGCGACGGCAACTGGTATAGCGTCCAGTTTGCCGCAGGCGGCGATAAGCCTGTTCCCGCAGATTACGACGGCGACGGAAAGACCGATATCGCTGTTTATCGTCCCTCGAACGGCACCTGGTACGTGGTCAAAAGCTCAGACCCGAATAATTATTTAATCCAGCAATTCGGACTCGCGACGGACAAGCCCGCGCCCGCAGATTACGACGGGGACGGGCGCGCCGACATCGGCATCTGGCGCGGCTCGGATAAGACTTTTTATTCGGTCAAAAGCAGCAACGGGCAGCTTCAAACGGCGCTGCTTTCGCAGGCGACGGCAATAGACGCCGTGGTCAGCGGTGATTACGACGGCGACGGGAAAGCGGATTTCGCAGCGCGTCAGGGCGGCGGCTGGATTATCAGATACAGCTCCAGCGGTCAGACCGAAACCGTTTCTCCGAGCTGGGAACACTCAGGCGATATAGCGGTGCAAAACGATTACGACGGTGACGGCAAAATCGATATAGCCGTCTGGCGCAGCTCGACCGGCGACTGGTATATCAGGAACAGCTCGACCGGACAGCTCCGCTTCGAGCACTGGGGGCAGTCGGGCGACGTTCCCGTGCCGTCTCTTTATCGCCGGTAAGTCAATCGCCGCGTCGTTTAAGCGAGGCTCGAAATTCATTCAATTGATTCAGGTCGTTTTATCAGGAAATTATCGGGGCGGCAGGCGCGAAAGCAAGCAGCCGACGCCGCAAATCGACAGGAAAAAGTTATGAAACAGGAAAGAAAACCCGCGCAGAATTCACCCAGGTTATCATCTTCGTCGAACGGTTCTCCGGTCAAAGCAGGATTTATGACGCTCGCTTTTATGCTGGGCATAATAGCCGTCTTGGCGGGCGGCGCGCTGTCCGTGCCCGCGCAGCCGTCGGGCGGAGGCGACGCCCCGAACAAGACGGAATCGGGCAACAAAGCCGACCAGAATCTGCGAAGCGCGGCGCGGGTCAATCCTTCGACCCTGGCGATGGAGTTCAGCCTGCCGTTGATGACTTACACGGGCAGAAACGGCAACAGCCTGCCGGTCAGTTTCAGCTATTCCTCGAAAGTCTGGGAGATGAGAACCAATCATACCTGGTGGTATTACACCGGGCTGGGGCAGCGC
>JALZHR010000016.1 GCA_030860665.1 Acidobacteriota bacterium | reverse complement strand
AACCACTCTTGCACCTTTCCGAAAGGGTAAAGGATAAGGGATAAAGGCGAAAAATCACGCCGATTTTCCTTTAACCTTTTTAGCAATCGTTATAAAGATTGCTATTAATTCTTTTGTCTCTCGTCGTATCGGCTGCAACTTCTGAGGACTGAAAAACTCAAGTTCTTCAATCAATTCCAGCCAATACGCCGTTTCTTCTAATTCCTGTAAAGAGCCTTCGATTTTACTGATAAAATCGGCATCAGATTTAGCGTGCTGAGCTTCACGATACTGCGCTCCGATTGATGTGCCCGAACGCAAAAGCTGTTTTCCCAAAATCTGAGCTTCCGTAGTTTTCGGCAAAGCCGCAAAGAGCTTAACAATCCTGATAGCGAAATCTTTAGTCCTGTTTTTTAATTCAACATTTTCCAAATCTTTCGCATTTCGCCCTGAGCCTTTACCCTTTAGAAAATGGCGGAGAGGGTGGGATTCGAACCCACGGTACCCTTTCGGGCACAACAATTTTCGAGACTGTCCAATTCAACCACTCTTGCACCTCTCCGTATTTTTAAAGTATAAAGGGTAACGGATAAAGGGTAAAGTTAAGGAAACAAGAACTATAAAAAATTATTCCTTAGCTTTTCGCCTTTCGCCCTCAGCCCTTCGCCTTTTAAAGAAATCCTGCATTAGTTTTCTGCATTCCGCCGCCAGAACGCCTGACGTAATTTCCATCTGATGATTCAAAGAGCTGCTGTCGCAAATCCTGAAAAGCGTCTCGACCGCGCCGAAGCGTTCGTCCTGAGCGGCGAAAACCAGTCTTTTCACGCGCGCCTGTACAAGCGCGCCCGCGCACATCGCGCAAGGTTCTATCGTCGTATAAAGCGTCGTTTCAGTCAAACGATAGTTGCCGATTTTCCGCGCCGCCTCGCGCAGAACCAAAATCTCGGCGTGCGCCGTCGGGTCGCAAAGCAAACGGGTTTTGTTGCCGTCCGCCGCCAGCAGGTTGCCCGCCTTATCAATCAAACACGCGCCAATCGGAACTTCGTCCCGCTTTCCCGCTTCCTCGGCGGCGCGTATCGCTTCGCGCATCCGGAATTCGTCAATCTCCTGCTGCAAAGACATAAATCGATTGTATCCGACCGTGACGCCCGGGCGAATTTGAAATGATAAATTTCTGGAATTATAAAGTCAAGAAGAGGGAAGTCAGTGTATTGTGCCGATTTGTTTTGCCGGCTGGAAATCGCTGAATCAAAATCACTCAACGCTCTTTCAAATCTTCTTTGTGAATACGAATTCTTATGCGCCGCTTAAATTGCTGAGGTCAATGAATATTTCAGTCACGGAGAATAGTCTTTCGTTCCTATTCTCCGTTAACCGGTTTTATATCAAGCTGTCTACTGAACCATAGTTTTATAGAGCGTTCCGTCGCTCTCGATGCTCCATAAATCGCCGTCCAGTCCAATCAAAGTTACCGTGTTTTTGTAAGCGCCGTTGGCGTCGACGGCGACCCATTTGCCGGTTTTGTCCGTTTTATAGAGATTTCCGTTGCTTTCGATGCTCCAGAGATAGCCGTTCATAGTTACGGCGTGGCGCGTTTCCCGCCACTCGCCCGCTTTGCCGACGCGCTGCCATCTGCCGTTTTTTTCTATCCTGTAAAGACTGCCGTCTTTTTCGATGCTCCATAAGCTTCCGTCTAAAACAACCAGATGTCGAACGTCGGACAGAATTCCCGAGTCGCCGACTTTTTTGTAAACTCCGTTTTTGTCAGTCCGGTATAAATCGCCGTTTTGCTCGACGCTCCACAATTCTCCGTCCATAGCTACTAAGGCTCGCGTGTTTCTCCAATCGCCGCTTTTGCCGACCTGTTTCCAATTGCCGTTTTTATCTGTCCGGTAGAGAGTGCCGTCGGTCTCAATCGTCCACAGCTCGCCGTCCATAGCGGTCATCAGGCGCGTATTTTTCCACACGCCGGCTTCGCCGATTTGCTTCCACGCGCCGTTCTTTTCCGTCCGATACAATGTTCCGGAGGTTTCGATAGTCCAAATCGCGCCGTCCATTGCAGCCATCAGTTTCGTGTCGCGCCAGTCGCCCGCTTTGCCGACCTGTTCCCATTTGGCGGATTGCGCGAAAGCGTTTCCAGCAGCCGTCAATAGCAAAGTTAGAAAAACCGGTATCAGAATCTTAATTTTTGGGTTCATTGTTTTTTCTCCGAAAGTTAGTTAATACTCCATTTACGGCAATGCGGAGCATTTAATTGATAGCGTGTTTTGAAAAGTGTTTCGGATGTTAGCAAAGCGAGGCGGAAAAGTCAAAATTTTTTAAGCGTTGGAAGCAGTGAGCTTATAGACTCTCGTCTTTCGGTTCGATTTGCCTCTAAAATTTCCTTGCATCAAGCCGTTAAAGTGTTAAACTTAAGTTGAGCCGATTTTCGCGCGCTCCCCGGCTCGCCGATAATGCCTTATGAGAGAAGATGTTCGGACGACGACGACCAGTTATGTCGCCGACGATGACGAAATTCACATCAGCAAAGCCAGCCCGCTTGTCAGGTCACTCGCCGAAGAAGTTCGCGCGCGCAGCGAAAAGCCGAAAAATAACCCGCTCGCCATTCCGCAGAAGCTTTCGCCCTCGGAATTCAATACGGCGATGGTGCATTTTTATCGCGGCGAGATTCAGCGGTCGAACATCTGGCGCAACCGCCTGGACGCGACGACGAACTGGGCTGTGATTACGACGGGCGCGACGCTTTCCTTCGTTTTCAGCTCGCCCGACAATCCGCCGTTCGTGATTCCTATAAACTCGATTCTGGTGGCGATTTTTATGTTTATGGAAGCGCGGCGTTATCGTTATTACGAGGTTTGGGCAAGCCGCGTGCGCGTTTTGGAAACCGGATATTTCGCGCCGATGCTCTCGCATCGCACGATTGTGCCCGACCGCGAGTGGGCTGACCATTTGTCGGGAGATTTGATTTCGCCGCATTTCACCATCAGCGAATGGGAAGCGGTCGGCAGACGCCTGCGCAGCAACTACATCTGGATTTTTATTCTGCTCGCTTTAAGCTGGAGCCTGAAAGTTTACATTCATCCTTATCCCGCGCCTTCGTTCGGTGTTTTCACACAGCGCGCGCAGGTCGGGCTGGCGCCGGGCGAGCTGGTTATCGCCGTTGGCTTCGTCTTTAACGCCCTGATGTTTCTGATTGCCATCGGTACGCTGCGGCTGAAAAACGCTTCGAGCGAAGTCCTGCCGCTAGATAAGTTTGAATGGCATCCGCTGCAGCAGATGTCCGATTGGGCGGAAACGAATCTGAAACGCCGCAACACCATCCGCCGCGCCAAAAAAGCCCGTCACCGCGTCCGCTCCGTGCAGACCGATACGTCGAAAATTCCGAATAGTTAGTCAGAAGTGAGCAGTGAGCGGTAAGCGGTAAGCAGTCAGAAGGGAGATTCTGAAATATAATCTTGAATACTCGAATCTAATTCTACTCACTGC
>JALZHR010000005.1 GCA_030860665.1 Acidobacteriota bacterium | reverse complement strand
GTCCGGGGCTTAATGTGGGCTAAGTCCCGGATTTTTCTTTTTTCACCGACCTTTTCCGCTCCTGAGATAAAATTTCCCCTAACTTCGGAGTTCTACCCGAGCGCGTCAAGATTTTGTCGCAGCGCCGTCGTCTGACTGGCAATTTCCGCCACGCGGCTGCGAATTTCCTGCACCTTCTCCGCGGGCGCTTTTTCCACGAAATTCTGATTGGAGAGCTGTTTTTGCAGCCGCTCGTTTTCAATTTCGAGCTTGCTCATCTGATTTTTCAGCCGCTCGGTTTCCTTCTGAAAATCAATCAAGCCTTCGAGCGGTATGGCAAGCTCCGCGCCGCCGGTTAAAACGGCGCGCGCCGAAGCCTTCGGCACTTCCGCATTTTCGGCAACGTGCATTTCGCCGGCTCGCGCCAGCTTTAAAATCCGCGCCTCGTTTTCGGCGAAGATTTTTTGCAGATTGCCGCCGTCGCTGCTGCCCGCGCCCGTCGAAACGAGCAGCGAGATTCTGTCCGCGGGCTTGATGTTCATTTCGGCGCGGATATTTCGCGCCTTTGAAATCAATTCAATTACGGCTTGCATCTCGCTCTCGGCTTTCTCGTCGATTAAGGTCGCGTCGCCTTTCGGAAAATCGGCGAGCATAATCGTCCGCTCGGCGTTTTTATAAGCCGGATTGTGCAGCTCGGACGAAACCTCGGGCAGCTTCTGCCATAGCTCCTCGGTCAGAAACGGCATAAACGGGTGCAGCAGCCGCAGAGCCTGCTCCAGAATCGTGATGATGCGCGAGCGCGCCGCGTCGCGCCGGACGCTCGGCTCGGGCGAGGTGATTTCGTCCTTGACCAGCTCGATATACCAGTCGCAGAAATCATCCCAGAAAAAGTGATAAAGAAGCTGCACGGCTTCGTGAAACTGGTATGTGTCCAGCGCGCGGTTGACGCTCGAAGCCGTTTTATTCAGCCGCGAGATAATCCAGCGGTCGGCAATCGAAAGATTTTCCTTCGGGTTGTCAGCCGCAAATTCCGGCACGACTCTGTCCAGAAATTCCTCGTCTTCCTCGTCCAGCTCCGCCAATTCGTCGCCTAAGAGATTTTTAATTGCCGCGGCTTCGGCTTTCGGGTCGATAAAGGAATAATCGACCTTTGCGCCCTCGGAGTTCAGCAGGCAAAAGCGCGCCGCGTTCCAGATTTTGTTGGCGAAATTGCGGAAAGATTCCACTTTCTCGTCGCGCCAGGCGAAATCCGCACCGGTCGCCGAGCCAGCCAGCGTCATCCGGGTCGCGTCGACGCCGAATTTTTCAAAAACGTCGAGCGGGTCGACGCCGTTCATTTTCGTTTTCGACATTCGCTGCCCGTTTTTGTCCAGCACCGTGCCGTGAATGATAACGTCCTTAAACGGTTTTTCGCCGACGAATTTCAAAGCCGTCATCACCATTCGCGAAACCCAGAGGAAAATAATATCGCGCCCGGTTACGAGAACATTCGTCGGATGAAACGTCTTTAAATCCTCCGTTTCAGTCACTTCGCCCGTCCAGCCGAGCGTCGAGAAAGACCACAGAGCGGACGAAAACCACGTGTCCAGAACGTCTTCGTCCTGTCTTAAATCGCTCGTTTCCGCCTGCTCCAAGGCTTCTTCCGGCGTCCGCGCCACATAGACGTTTCCCTGCCGGTCATACCACGCCGGAATCTGGTGTCCCCACCAGAGCTGGCGCGAAATCGTCCAGTCTTTGAGATTTTCGAGCCACGTCGTGTAGATTTTTTCATACGGGACTTCCGGATAAAATCGCGGCGCTTTTTCGCGGTACATCAATTCGAGCGCCATATCGCGCATCTCGTCCATTTTCACGAACCACTGCTCGGACAAAAGCGGCTCGATAACCGTCTTGCATCGCTCGCAGTGCGGCAGAACCATCTCGTAATCGACGACCTTTTCCAGAAGCCCGAGTTCTTCAAATTTTTCGACCACTTTTTCGCGCGCCGCGTAGCGGTCTAAGCCTTCAAATTCCGCGCCCGCCGCCGCGTTCATCGTCGCGTCCTTATTCATCACGTTGAGCTGTTCCAGATTGTGGCGCAAGCCGACTTCGTAATCGTTCGGGTCGTGCGCGGGCGTGATTTTCACCGCGCCCGTGCCGAACGCCGGGTCGACGTAATCGTCGGCGATGATTAGAATTTCGCGACCGGTGAGCGGCAATTCGATTGTCTCCCCGATTAAACCACTGTAGCGCTCGTCTTCCGGGTTAACGGCGACCGCCGTATCGCCGAGCATCGTTTCCGGTCGCGTCGTCGCCACGGTGATTTTTTTATCCGAATTTTTTATCGGATACTGCAAATAAAAAAGCTTGCCGTCTTTTTTCGTTTCCTCTTTGACTTCCAAATCCGACAAAACGGTTTTGTCGCGCGGGCACCAGTTGATAATTCGCTTGCCGCGATAAATCCAGCCTTCTTCGTAAAGCCGCACGAAAACCTCGCGGACGGCTTTCGACAAGCTCTCGTCCATCGTGAAACGCTCGCGCGACCAATCGACCGATAGACCTTCGCGGCGAATCTGGCGCGTAATCTCGCCGCCGTATTTCGCCTTCCAAGCCCAGACCCGCTCGACAAACGCTTCGCGCCCGATGTCGCGAGGCGTCTTTTTTTCTTCCTGCTTTAGTTGGCGCGTCACCATCAGCTGCGTCGAGATTCCCGCGTGGTCGACGCCGACGACGAACAGCGTTTTAAAGCCCTGCATTCGCTTCCAGCGTGTCAGCGTGTCCATAATGGTATGCTGGAGCGCGTGTCCCATATGCAGGTTTCCCGTCACGTTCGGCGGCGGAATGACGATTGAATACGCTTCGGCGTCCGGGTTGCGGTTGATTTCCGGCGCGAAATAACCCCGGCTTTCCCAGGTTTGATAATGACTTTCTTCGGCTTCTTTCGGATTATATGCTTTTGCGATTTCCATAAATGTCAGTGGTCAGCGGTCAGCAGTCAGCGGTCAGCTTCTTTAGGCTGATTGCTGACCGCTGACTGCTGACAGCTAAAAATTTCAATTCTAAAACAAAAGCGGTTAGCTTTCATCTCGTTGGCGAAAACTAACCGCTACTGTTGATTACTGGCTATAAATATTTTCTATTCTTTTAATTTTTCTTCTACCATTTTCTTGATTATTAAGTCCGCCTGCTGCGGAACTACTTCCCACGCGATTTCCTTGACCGCGTTTTCGGACAGCTTTTCAATCACGCGTTGCGCGATGGCGTCAATCATTTCCGGCGAAAGCTGCGGCTGCGGCTGTTGCGGCTGCCTGGCTGCGCCCGCCGCCGCCGTCGCCGCTTCGTTCGATTGAGCGTTTTCCGTCTCGCTCGCCTGAACGGTCTGCGTTTCTTCGCCGTATTGCTGAAAGCTCCCTTCAACTGGCTCAGCCGAGTAAATATTTTCCGCTTCTTCAGGCTGAACGCTTTGAGCGTCAGCCGATTCGACCGCTTCGGCTTCAAGCGGCTGAACGACGAACGCTTCTTCGGACGATTCGACTGTTTCTGTTGCAGCAGATACCTCGGCGTATTCCGTCTCCGCCGCCTGATAATTTTCCGTTTCGGAAACGTCGGCGCGGCTTTCCGCGTCAATCTCGCTTTCGCTTCCGGCTTCCGCCTGCGGCTGAAGATTTTCGGTTTCCGCCATCGCCGCGTCTTCTTCCGCTGCGGCTAATTCTTCTTCATCTTCTTCAAATTCCTCATCGCCAAACAGTTCCAGCAGGTCGTCATCCTCGTCGGAAGCAAACGACGAAGCGGCTTGCGGCGCAGGCGTATTTTCGGTTTGATACGTTTGCTCCTGCTGCTGCGGCGTCGCTGCGGAATCTTCCTGTGTCGAATAAGCGTAATCGTCCGGCGCGCCGGATTCAGTCTCGCTCAAATCGGCGTCGGAAAGCGGCTGGCTTTTGCCGTAATCGTCATCATTATCTACTTCTTCTTTCGGCTCGACGTAATTTCTCGACGCGAATTTCTGAGCCTCGTCAAACACGAAACCGCTCGCCGGATTGGCTTGAATCATTTCGTCGTCGAATCCGGCGTCTTCATATCGCGGCGCGTCGTCTTCTTCCGATTCCACGATTTCGGCTTCCAGGATTTCGGCTTCGGGCGGCGGCATTTCCTGCGTTTCCGCAAAGCTGTTTTCCAGAGGCGTCGGCGCTGCGGTTTCGGCGTTTTCCGCCGTCGCCGTCGAGCGCTCGAGCAAATCCGAGACTTTGTTGACGAGCTGGCGAATCGACTGGAAAGGCTTCGTTAAATAATCGTCCGCGCCGACGCGCCGCGCTTCCTGCTCATCGAACGGCTCGAACGAGCCGACCAGCAAAATGACCGGAGTGTTTCTGAATTTTTCGTGTTGTTTAATCCGCTCGCAAACCCGGTAGCCGTTAATGCCCGGCATATTGACGTCAGCCATCACCAAATCCGGCGAAATCTCCATCAGCCGGTCTACCGCTTCGATGCCGTCGCTGACGGCGTAAACTTCGATGCCTTCATCGGCAAAGGTCAGGTTGACGACCTTCTGAATCGTCACCGAATCGTCTGCCAACAATAATTTGCGTCTTGACACTGAGATTACCGCTCCTTGGTCTTCAAGCCGGCTCTTTCCGCTGCTCTGAAAGAAAAATTTTGCTACGTTTTGAAAGCTATCATCGCCAGCCGTTTACGTCAAGAAGATTTTGCGTTTCCTCAGGCGCTGTTCTGGCTTTTTTGCACAAACATCTTGAGCATTGTTTGCAGCTGAACGGTCGTGAACGGCTTCGGCAGAAAAGCGACCGCGCCCGCCGCAAAGCTGTCCGATGAGAGTCGCGGATTTTGTTCCGCCGTCATTACGATAACCGGAATTTTCATCAGGCGTTTTTCGGACTGCATATAACGAACCAGCTCCGTGCCCTGAATATAAGGCATCACCACGTCGAAAATCGCCGCCACGAACGGCTCGCCCGATTGCAGAAGCTTATAAGCGTCGCGCCCGTCGCGCGCCGTCACCACCGTGTAGCCTTCCTTTTCGACAATTGCTTTGACAAGACGCAGGATTGCCGGGTCGTCGTCGGCAACTAAGACCTGGGGAAGCCCGCCGTCCTGTGTTTCTTCATTCATTTCGTATCTTCAACCCTTTTCCGTTGATATTTTTATATTAACAAAAAAATTCTTATCTTTCTGAATTAAACCATAACTTTCGGTGATTAACGAACGGAAACCGGCAAATTAATACGAATCGCGCCTACATACTTTCGGGCGACGCTTTTTTCGCCTGTTCCCTGCTCAAATCCGCCGCCAGATTTATCGCGGCTTTCATACTCGACGCCTCGGCGATGTTTTTTCCGGCGATGTCGACCGCCGTCCCGTGGTCGACCGAAGTTCTGATTAAGGGCAAACCGAGAGTGACGTTGACCGACGCGCCGAAAGAAAGACATTTGACCGCAATCGTCGCCTGGTCGTGATAACAGGCGACGACGGCGTCGAATTCGCCTTTAAAGCCGCGCAGGAAAATCGTATCGGGCGAATACGCGCCGGATACGTCGACGCCGTGTTTCTCGCGGCATTCGCCGATTGCCGGAGCGATTTCCGCCGCTTCTTCAGCGCCGAACATTCCGCCTTCGGAAGCGTGCGGATTCAGCCCCGCGACGGCGATTTTAACGCGCCTTTTCAGAAGCC
>JALZHR010000586.1 GCA_030860665.1 Acidobacteriota bacterium | reverse complement strand
GGTGAAATACTGTGCAAATCGCTGCTTTCTCTCCGGCTCGCCATTCGCGGCGGCTTTATTTTTGCTTGCCTTCGAGCATTTTCACGCTCTGGTTAAAATGCGCTATTTCCCAGAAGGCGATAAAGATATTCAGAATGCCGACTCCGGTCACCGCGCCGCGCACCCAGCCGGAAGCGATAGCCGTTTGCAGCATCGGCAAGCCGGTTTTGTCGGCGACATACGCCAGCAGATAATTGTTGCCCCAATCGCCCAAAACGCCGAAGCTTATCCACGGCAGCAAGGTCAGTGTAATGCCGACTTCCAGGCTGAGGAAAATAATAAAAATGACCGTTAACCGCGCGACCATAAAATGAGTATAAAGGCAAAAAGCGGAAAGTGAAAAGCGAAAGTAAGGCAAAAGGCAAAAGGTAAAAGGCAAAAGTGAAGAAAACCGCTTCCTTACTTTTGCCTTTTTACTTTTGCCTTGTTCGTCTATCTGGCGGCGTGAAGCTGGCTGAGTCTTCGGCTGACGTCGCGGTATTCGACGTCGATGGCGTAAATCTGTTCAAAGTATTCGACCGCTTTATCCGGCTCACCGCCGACTTCGTAGGCGTTGGCGATTTCGTAGCGCAAGCCGAGCAATTCTTCGGGGCTCAAGCCGATTGTTTCGATTCCGCGCCGATACCACATCAGGGCGATGTTCGGCATTCCTTTCTCCATAAAGCAATGACCGAGCAGGTTGCAGCAGTGAAAAAAGCGGCGCGTCCCGTCGTTTGCCGAGACGATTTTGATGGCGTCCTGAAACTCGCGGATGGCGTCTTCCATCAAACCCATTTCCTGATAGGCGACGCCCGTCTGGTAATGCGTTTCGTAATCGCCCTCCGGCTCGGCTGCGTCCTGTTCTTCCAGACCCAGCTCGCTGCGAAAATCGCTCAGAATATCGAAATTATTTGCGGAGGTGGAGGTTGAGACGGTCGCAGTCTCCGGTTCAAACTGCTGCGGCTGCTCTGGCTCCTCCTGCTCCTGCGGCTCTAGCTGCTGCTGCGGCGCTTCGTTTTCAATCTGTCGCCGCGCCTGTTCGATTTCCGGCACGCTGCCGAACGTTTCGACCATCGAATCGAGCGTTTTAAGCGCCAAATCCTTGTAGCCCTGCGCCGAATAATATTCGACCGTCTCAAGCTCCTCGCGCAGTCTGGCTTCGTCGACAATCTTCGTTTCCGGCTGCTCTTCGGCTTGAATTATCGTAACGTCGGAAATCTGCGCGACGTTTCCGTAATACGAGTCGAGGTCATCGACATCGGCATCGGCGTCAGCGTCGGCGTCGGTAGCAGTGGCGACGGCAAAACCGTTTTCCGGCAGGTCGAAATCCGTGACCAGAACCGGCATCGTCGCGCTTTCGCCGTTGTATTCGTAAATGAACCCGTTCGAGGCGGAGCCGTTTTGATAGATTGTTTCGTATTGAAAATGCTCGTCGGGCTTGAATTCCGTGTAATCTTCCAGATACATCGCCGCGCCGGCGGCGCCGAGAGCGGATTCGTCGTGCTGAGCGCCGTCGGCGATGGCAAAGCTTTCAAAAGTCGGCACTTCAAATGCTTCGGCGGAAGCGATTACCGGCTCGAACTCTTCGCCCGCGCTCGGCGCGTAGCCGTATTGCTCGTTGATTTCCTGCAGGCGCTGCGGGTAAGAGGCTTCCTGCGGAAACATCATAATCAGCTGCGAAAGCGCGTAGCGCTCGTCTTCGACCGATTCGTTCAGGCGCGCCGATTCAGCCAGTCTTTCCAGCGACTGCTTCAGCTCGGCTTCGTCGCGCTGCCAGCCGTGATAGCGAACCAGCAGGCGCAAGGCGTCGAGATGCTCGGGATTTTTCGCCAGGATTTCGTTTACCCAGAAGCCCAGTTCCTCGGCTTGACCGCCGAGCAGAAGATGCTCGGACGTTATCGACAGGACGCGCGCGGCTGACTGCAAATCGTTGTTTTTCAAATAGTTTTTCGTCACGTCCAGAAATTTCGGATAATTCGCCGCTTCCTGCTCGACCAGCTTCACGACCGTCTTTTCCGCCTCTTCCGAGTTATTGATGTCCAGGTAACAATTGACCAGAAGATTCAGAATCTCGCGGTTGTAAGGCTGTTTTTCGAGCATTTCTTCGAGCGTTTTCGCCGCGTCGTCGGCAAAGCCTGAACCGATTTGCGCGTTGACCAAGCCGTTCAGCGCGATTAAATTGCTCGGCTTGATTTCCAGAGCTTTGGAAAATATGGCTATCGCCTGCTCGTATTGCTTTTTCAGCGCGAAACGATTTCCGGCTTCGGTGAAAGCATTCGCGGCTTCGTCCCTCTGCTCGTCCTGCAGGCAGCTTTCGGCGATTTTCAGATAAATTTCGGTATTGTTCGGGTCGAGGTCGGCGATTTGCTTCCAGACGGCGAGCGCTTCAGCCTTGCTTCCTCTTTTCTGAAAATGGTCGGCTAGAGCGGTGTAATGCGTGCGCGCTTCGGCGACCGAGCCTTTGGCGTGATAAAGCTCGGCGAGCTTTGCCGAAACTTCTATCGAATCGGGCTTGATGCGGGAGATTTTGTTGTAGACGGCTATCGCCTTTTGAGCAAATCCCTGCCTGGCGTAATGCTCGGCAACCTGCGCGTAGCATCTGACGGCTTCCTGCGTGTCCTGAGCTTTGACGCATAAATCGCCGAGCATATTCAGAATGCTGAAATCCTTCGGGTCGTTTTCGACAATTCGTTTGTATTCGCCGATTGCCTGGCGAATCTTGCCTTGCGCCAGAAAACGCTCGGCGTTTCGCATATATTTTGTTTTATCGAAACTCATTTGTTTTAATTTTTGACAGGAAAATACTGACTAAATCCAGAGCGCCGCTGCAATTTCAGAGGGTAGAAAGGCAGGGCGGAGATTCGACTTTCCCTGCAATTTCAAAACTATCACGTTTTGACAAAAAGTGTCAACGATTTTTAACAAGTTTTACAAGGTTTTATTATTAAATTTACGACCAGCAAATTTTCGTCGCCCGCGAGGCGCAAAAAATCCGATAAACCTTTATCCGCATTACTGTTTTTCGGGCGCGTAATGTTAAAATTTTGGTTATGCAAGCCTTGATTCTGGCGGGCGGCAAAGGCACGCGCCTGCGCCCGCTGACGGTTTATACGCCGAAACCAATCGTTCCCGTTCTGAATCGCTCTTTTCTGCTTTATCAAATCGAAATCCTGCGCCGCGCGGGAATCCGGGAAATCATTCTTTCGCTTAATTATCAGCCCGACAAAATCCGCCAGATTCTGGGCGACGGGCAGGATTACGGCGTTCACCTGCGCTACGTGACCGAGCCGACGCCAATGGGAACGGCGGGCGCGTATAAATACGCCGCCAGCGAAATCCGCGAGACGACCATCGTTTTTAACGGCGACATCCTGACCGACCTCGATATTTCCCAAGTCGTCAGCCAGCACAAAGAGCGCCGAGCCGCCGCCAGCATCGTCCTGACGCCGGTCGAGAATCCGGCGGCTTACGGCTTGGTCGAAACGGGCGCGGACGAGCGTGTTCTGCGTTTCCGCGAAAAGCCTAAGCCGGAAGAGCTGGCGACTCTTTCGACCAACAACATCAACGCCGGAATCTACGTTCTCGAACCCGAAGTTCTGGACATAATCCCGGCGGGCGTAAATTATTCGTTTGAATACAATCTTTTCCCGGAGCTTTTGAATCGCGGGAAAGATTTTTTCGCCTTCATTATGCGCGAAAATTACTGGCGCGACATCGGCACGCCGCAAAGCTATCTGGAAGCGCATTTCGATTTTCTGGCGGGAAAAATCACGAATTTCAGTTTCGAGAAAGCGAAAAGCTTCGACGTGGCGACGACCGCCAGCGTTGATGCGGCGTCGATTCTCGGCGAAGACTGCATCGTTAAGCCGAACGCGCGGATTATTAATTCCGTCATCGGTCAGGGCGTCCACATCGAGGAAAAAGCCGTCGTGGAAAACTCGGTCGTCTGGGCGCACACGCGCATCTCGAATTCCTCGCAGATAAAAAACGCCGTCATCGGTCGCAGCTGCTACATCGGCAAAAACGCCGTCGTCTCAGGCGGCACGGTGCTCGGCGATAAATCGACGCTGACCGATTACACGAAGATTTAAGGATTTTAGATTTTCGATTTTAGATTTTAGATTGGATAAGGAAATGTTTTATCTTTCAGAATAGTAAGGTTGAAGATTTCTCTTAACGTCTTTATTTCCGAAATAAAAGTTTTTGCGAAGCAAAATCCTTATCCAATCTAAAATCTAAAATCTAAAATCTAAAATCTAAAATTATTTTATGCCCGAACTGCCCGAAGTCGAACTGGTCGCCAAATCTCTGGATGCGCTGGTGAAAAATCGCCGGATAATTACGGCTGAGCTTTTGCGCGAGCGGCTTGCGCCTTTTAATCCGCCGCCGGATTTTGCGGCGAGATTAAAAGATACGCTTATTACCAGCGTTCACCGCCGCGGCAAGCACGTTTTGTTCGAGCTGGAAAACGGCAACACGCTCATCACGCATTTGCGGATGACGGGGCGTTTTATGCTTTTGCCGCTCGAGCGCGAGCAGCCGAAACACACGCACGCCGTTTTGTATTTCGCCGACGAAAAGCGCCTGATTTTTCAAGACCAGAGGCATTTCGGCTTGATGAAAGTCGTCGAGACGGCGCGGCTTTACGAAACGAAGGAATTGAAATGTCTCGCGCCCGAGCCGTTTTCCGACGCTTTCACGCCCGCGTATTTTCGCGCGGCTTTGAAAACCTCAAAGCGAAGCCTGAAAGAATTTTTGCTCGACCAGACAAAGGTTTGCGGCTTGGGCAACATCTATGTTTCGGAAGCGATGTTTCTGGCGCGCGTCAATCCGCAAATTCCGGCAAACGAGCTTTCGACCGGAAAGGCAAATATCTTATTTGAAAAAATTCGCGCCGTCCTGGCGGAATCGATTGCCCACGGCTCGACCTTAAACGTTGACCCGGAAAATATCGACGGCAGTTATTACGGCGGCGGTTTCGCCGGCGGCTGGCGCGCCTACGACCGCGAAAACCAGCCCTGTCTTAACGGCTGCGGCAGAGAAATAGAGCGCATCGTGCAGAGCGGGCGTTCCAGTTATTTTTGCCCGCGCTGCCAGCGAGCCTAGCCCGGCGGCATTACGATTCTTTACTTTGACTGTAAATTCATATATTTTTTTATCCGAATCACATCGGTTCAAGGAGTTTTTGACGGATAGTATGAAAAAAAGCACGACCTCTATTCTCATTTTGTTTCTTACCTTAGTTTCATTTATCGGCGTATCGTCTCGCAATGCGTATGCGCAGCTCAGCGGCAACGAGCGAGATATGGCGCTCGCCATTCTGGAAGTCGCAAAGGATAATATTAAAGATAATTATTACGACACGAGCTTTCGCGGCATTAACCTCGACGAGCTTTTTAATAAATCGAAAGAAAAGCTGAAAAACGCCTCGACGCGCGACGAAGCGATGCTGATTATCGCGCAAACCGTTATGACGCTTGACGATTCGCACACGGCTTTTTATCCGCCGTCGCGTTCGGCTGATATTAATTACGGCTGGCTGGTTTCGATGGTCGGAAAAGATTGTTACGTGGTCGGCGTCAGACCGAAAAGCGACGCCGAGGCAAAAGGATTGAAAGTCGGCGACAAGGTTTTAAGCATTGACGGTTTCAGACCGACGGCGGAAAATCTGTGGAAAATGTTTTATCGCTATTACTCGATAATGCCCGCCGTCAGCGTGCGCCTCGTCGTCCAAAGTCCGAATCAGACAAGTCCGCGCACCGTTGACGTTTTAACAAAAATCTCGAAAACGTCGAAAGTCGTCACTTTTGAAGATATTTTTAACCGGATAATCAGAAAGGGCTGGGATTTGAGCGACGACCGGTATTATGAATCGGGAAAAGATTTGTTCGTCTGGAAAATGTCGACCTTTATGACTTCCGAAGCGCACGTCGATACGGTAATGGCAAGAGCCAGAGATTATAAAACGCTGGTCATAGATTTGCGAAACAACGGCGGCGGCAGCGTCGATGCGCTCAAGCGTCTGACGGGCTACTTTTTTGATAAAGACATTACGCTCGGCGAGGAGAAAACCAGAAAAAGCGCCAAGCCGCTTATCGCCAAAACTCGCGGCGGCGGCGTTTATAAAGGTAATCTGATTGTTCTGGTC
>JALZHR010000584.1 GCA_030860665.1 Acidobacteriota bacterium | reverse complement strand
ATCACATACTGCAAGCCGCTCGCCGCGAGCGACTGCTTGTAAAACCTGAGCATCGAAGCGAAGTTTTCATCCGGCACGGCGATATCGGTCGAGATTTTTCGCTGCTTGTGGCGCACAATCCACTCGTTGACCGAAACCGGCAGCGCATGGCGAAACTCGCGCATCTTTTCGCGGTCGTCCGCCGTCGTCGTAAACCACGAAGCGTCCGTTTCGGCGTTGTGTTTTTCCAAAAGCCCGCTCCACTGTTCAAACAGCTCGTCCTCGTTCTCGGCGCTGGTTTCCTGCTCGAAGAAAATCGCGCCCGCCATATTTTCGGGAACTTCCGCGAATTTTCCCTTGATGAATTTCAACGCCTCGGCGTCAAAATATTCGAGCAAGGTCGCGTCAAGCGAGTGCTGAGTGCTGAGTGCTGAGTGCTGAGTGTCGTTTGCCGACTGCTGACCGCTGGCGGCTGATTGCTGAACGCTGTTTTTCCGCGTTTCAAATGAAAGCGCGCGCGCATCGCGGACGAAATTCAATAAATCGCTTTCGTTTTTGAAGAAAACGATTCCGCTTAAAAAGCCTTCGGGTTTCGGCAGCAATTTTAAATGCGCTTCGGTGATGACGCCGAGCGTGCCTTCGCTGCCGATGAGTAAATCGATTGCGTCGAGCTTTTGCGCCGAGGTGAAATAGCCCGAGGTGTTTTTGCGGACGCGCGGCTGGCGATAAGTCGGCAGCTTGGCGCGGATTTTATTGCCGTCAACGGTTTCCAGTTCGATTGCCTCGCCGTTTGCCGCGAACGCCGCGCCGCGCCTGACGTTAACGACCTCGCCGGTCGGCAGAACTATCGTCAAGGCTTCGACGAAGGCGCGCGTCGAGCCGTATTTGAAGCTGCGCGAGCCGCTGGCGTTGGTGGCAATCGTGCCGCCGATTTGACAAGACCACTCGGTCGGGTCGGGCGGATAAAAAAGTCCTTTCGATTCGACTTCTTTCTGAAAATCGCTGAGCACGACGCCCGCCTGAACCACGGCTTCGCCGCCGGTCGGCGTTTTTTCGATTGATTTTATTCGATTTAATTTTTCGAGCGAGATAAGATAGCCGCCGAACGGGACAGCGCCGCCGACAATGCCCGTTCGCGCGCCGGAAACGGTGACGGGAATCCTCGTCCGGTTCGCTTCGCGGATAATTTCGGCGACTTCCTCGGTCGTTTCGGGAATAAAAAGCTTCTGCGCGTGTCCGCCCTGTAGATTGCTCGCGTCGGTCAGATAATTTTGCAGCTCGTCGGCTGCCGATTTCACCAGCATAAGCCGATTATAAACCAAAAAGAAGTCGGGGAGTAGGGGAGTTAAGAAGTCGGGAGTCGGGGAGTTGAGGAGTGAGGGAGAAAGATTGAGCATATGCAACGCTTCTTCTGTCTCCCCTACTCCCCGACTTCCCGCCGTCGCCGGAAAGGGCGGTTATTGCCCGCTGGTATTGTTTAGGATGTCGTCGAAGATGTGACTCACCTGGGTATTGCCGCCCTGGGTCGGATCATAGGCGTGACAGGCGAAACAATTGGCGGCGGGCTGCAAATTGTTCGTTCCTGTATAGACCGGCTGGTTGAAGCCCTGCTGGAAAGTCGTTTCCATAGTCGAATTGGTTAATTGAATCGAGCCGCGCTGATTCTGCGCGGTGGCAGGAGCGGGAAACGAAGGCGAAGTGGTATCCTGGTTTACCCAGACGGCGCCGATCATCTGGTAATTTTTCAAAACGGCGAGCGGACCCTGAGTGATGCCGGTGATAATCCCTTTCGGTCCGACCATCTGCGCGTTCAGCGTGTCTATGTCGAAGACGTTCGTATCGACATTGTTGTCGCCCTTGGTCGAGCCGTCGTGATAAACGCGGCAGATTTGGGTCGGCGTTCCGCCGGACAAAGGAACGGGCGTCGGAACCGGGGTCGGGGTCGGAACCGGAGCTTGCGGCGCGTTAAAACCGCAATCATTGCCCGGGTTCGGCAGTTTCGCGGCGCACTGCGCGCTGGCAAAAGACCACGCCGGGGCGTTCGGGCTGGGCGGCAGCTGGCATTCGGGCACGTTTTGTTTATGCTCGAACGTAGCCCAGATAAATTCCGGGTGGTTCGGCGTGCTTATCACGAAGTGAAATCCGACCATCCCGAGCAATTCCGGCGGGTCGATCTTTCCGTCCTGATTTATATCGGCGTTAACGGTCACGTAATTGGGCGCTTCGGCTGCCGTGATCTGGCGATAGGAGATTTTCAATTCGATAGTTCCCGGCTGGAAGTTGGCGGAGGCGGGCGGATTCGTTTCAGCCAGGGCGCATTGGCTGCGGCTGAACCGCACCTCGTACAACACGATGTTGCCTTTCTGGTCATAGATCATATTACCGCCGCCCGCCTGCGTGGTTCTTTCCGGCAGGATAAAATCGCCCTGATTATTTTCCTTGTTTTTGATCGTGCGGACGAAAAAGGCGGGTTTGTCGCCCGTCGCCGTGCAGGAATTGCCCGTCAGCTGTAATTGCGGGTATTGCTGCTGATTCTGGTAATTACGCGTCGGGCTGGCGCTGTCCGGCGTGTTCATCATCGCCAGAAACCACTGCCACGAAAACTGGTAGAAATTGCATAAATTGGAATTGTTGCCGTTCGCCACCTCGCTCGGTCCGCTTTGCGGGTTGTTGATCCAGTCGCCGGAAGCGGGACAGGGCGCAATCGCCGTCTCCGCTATATCGCCGCCGGCGCTATTGCCCGCGTTATTCGGATTATTCGAGTTAGAGCCGGATTGTTGATTCTGATAGCAGCATACCCCGACTATCACGAACGCTAAAACTAACAGCGCTTTAAACCTGTTTCTGGTCATAGCCTTAATCTCCTTTTTGTTTGCTCTTTGTTAGATAGGCGAAGGGCGCAGGAAACCTGCCTGCCGTTCACCGCGGAAATATCGGATTGTTCGGTATAAACATCGCCCGAACGTTTTAATCACTGTCCATAGAAAGCGATAGTGATCGGTCGTCTACGAGATTGGCGGAAAAAAATTTTCAGGTAGTTGGGGTATCGGCTGCAAAGTTTCTTCCGGTTAAAAGCTTGTTAAAGGTAAAACTTGAGCCGCATCATATATTTTTATTCCGTTCTTGGCAAGAAAAAATGCGTCCCGGCGCGAAATAAATTAACGTCGGTTCGGGATAAGACGCGCGGAAAAATAAAGAGACAGATCAAAACAGTATTGTCTTTGCGCTTCCCGGCGAAAAAACTTTGCGCTCTTTGCGGTTAAAAAAGAAGATTTACCGCAAAGGACGCAAAGCCGAAGACGCCGAGGGGCGCAAAGAGTCGAGCTTTTTCCGATTCTCCTTTTTCCTTATCCCGAACTGACGTTAAATTAAAAGCCGGAATTTTCGCGGCTAAAAATGACGAGCGCGCGAAACGCCGCTTCGATTCGCAGCTCGTCATTTTTAATCCGAGCCGACCCGACCCGAATCGCCGCCCGCTTTACGGCGTGACGGTGACGTAAGCCGGGTCGGACGGCTGACCGTAAGGCTGGTTGTTTTTTAGAAGAATCACGCGGACTTCCAGTTTTTCGGGCGTGTTCGGAGCGGCGGGCGTGATGGTCACGTCAACGGATTTTCCGGTGCCGCTTTTGACCGTCTGCCACGATTCCGAGCCGCTGCGGCGGATTTGCACCTCGAACATATCCGAATCGCCGCGCAAGCTGACGACCGTCGTGAACATAAATCCGGTCTGCGACGGGAAAAGCTCGATGTCCGGCTTCACGCCGGCGGGCGTGACGACGCTGCCGCCGCTTGAGGCGACGATGCCGAGCGCCTCGCCGATTGCCTGCGTGTAATTGTCAGCCAGACGGATGCGGCTGACCAGTTTGTCGAGCCGCTCGACGATTTCGGCGGTCATCACGGCGGGCTGCGCGGGCAAGCCGGACGGCGGCGCGACCGGCGCGGCGTCGCCTTTTTCGTTATACAAAATCTCGTCGCGATAATCGCGAAAGCCTCTCAAATTAGCTTCGGCGGCGGCAATCGCGGCGGCGAGCCACTGGACGACCGCCGCGTCCTGCTGCACCTTTGTCACATCGGCGGCGGTGAAACCGAGCGTCGTCGAAAATTCGTCAAATTTCAAAGCAAAATTGGCAAACCACGGCGCGAGAGCCTCCAACCGGCTCGGCAGCCATTCAAAATATCTTTTTCGCATATTTTTTTCCTTTTTCTGGTGAAAAGGTAAGAACGGATATGAAAAAAGCTGAGTTTGAGTTTTCACAGAGCGTCTTACCGTTTTCGGAAACAAAAACGAGCGCCGCGTGGGCAGCCCGACCTTTACGCGGCGGCGAGCGTTCTCGCCGTCGTATTGAAAAAGCCGCGTCCGTTTCCCCGCCCGGAGCGACATTTTCCGCGTGAGTTCGTCGTCGGTTGCAGGAATCTTATATAAAAATAAACCGGCTGGCAAGCATTTTTTGGCAGGAAAACGCGCGAAAAAGCGGAATATAAATAAAATCAGGCAGAAAAAACCGGCGTTCGGGTGTCCGCCAAACAAATTTTGGCTGAATTAAAACGCTTTCGGGCTGACCCGAAACGCTTTCAGGCGGAAATTTTTGAAGATTTGGGCGACCCGAAACGAGTTTTGCCTTAAACTTTTCGCAATTCGGGCTGTCCGAATTGTCTTCCGGGTCAGCCAAAACGCAATCAGGGCGACCCAAAAGACAATTAGGGCGACTCAAATCGCGTTTTGTGTCACCCAAAATCCATTCCGGCTCTCCCAAATCGCCTTTTGTGTTTCCCTAAATGCGTTTTGTGTCGCCCAAATTGCAATTTGGGTCGGACAAAATGTGTTTTGGGACGAACTTTTCGCGTTTCGGGTCAGCCCGAAAGCGTTTTGGCAAGGCTAAATTTCATCAAAAACTCGCGTTTCACCCAATATTTACGGGCATTTCGGCTGAAGTCGAGGTAAAAGCGATGATAAAACTCTAATAATTGTCTAGTGCCTTGCTAAAAACTCTATCTCATCAAAAATCGCTTCTTGTCTATGCTCAGACAGCTTTATATACTCATCAAGTTTATCCAAAGCAACAATGTCGATTAAATAAACTCCTTTAGAACAATGCTTAGAATGGTAATAGAACTCCAAAGATGCGTAGTCT
>JALZHR010000569.1 GCA_030860665.1 Acidobacteriota bacterium | reverse complement strand
ACGCTGCCGCCGTGCATTTCCACGAGGTGACGGACAATCGCCAGCCCCAATCCCAAACCGCCGTGCTGCCGCGTCGTCGCCGAATCCGCCTGGCGGAAACGGTCGAAGATAAAGGGCAGCACTTTCGGCGCGATTCCGATTCCCGTATCCGTGACGATAACCTCGACGTGCGAGTTTATGCGTTCCAGGCGAATTTGCACGCGCCCGCCCTTCGGCGTGAATTTGACCGCGTTCGCCAGCAGATTCCAGATTACCTGCTGCAGGCGGTTCGGGTCGCCGGAAATCATACTGCTGCCGGAATCGAGCACTCTTTGCAGGCGAATCTCCTTCGCCTGCGCCGCCGGCAGAACCGATTCCACGGCTGATTCGACCACGGCGGAAAGCTCGATGGGACGGACTTCGAGCTTGAGCTTGCCGGAAATGATGCGGGATACGTCCAGAATATCGTCGATCAGCTGCGCCTGAACGCGCGCGTTGCGCTGAATGGTTTCCAGCGCGCGCTGCTGGGCGTTTTCGTCCAGACGGCTATCGCTCATCATCTTCGACCAGCCGAGAATGGCGTTGAGCGGCGTGCGCAGCTCGTGCGAAAGCGTGGCGAGAAATTCGTCCTTGGCGCGGTTGGCTTGCTCGGCGTCCTTTCGCGCCTGCACCTGGTCGGTAATGTCCACGCCGTGCGCGAAGATGCCCGAAACCGAGCCGTCGGCATCGAAAATAGGCTGGTAGACGAAATCGACGAAACGCTCTTCGGGCGGTCCGTCCGGCTCGCGCTGAATTCGCACCGGCAGCTCGCGCCCGATAAACGGCACGCCCGTCCGGTAGACGTTGTCGAGCAGCTCGAAAAAGCCCTGCCCGTTGACCTCCGGAAGCGCCTCGCGGGCGGGTTTGCCGATGACGTTTCGATGCCCGATAAGCTGTAGATACGCCGGGTTCGTGACCTCGAAAACGTGCTCGGGTCCGCTCAGCGTGGCGACGAAAGCCGGGGCTTTATCAAACAGATAGTTGAGCCGCGCGCGCTCGGCTTCCAGCTGCTTTACTAATAATTCGCGTTCCTGCTGGTCGCGCTTTTGCCGCGTTATATTTTTAAAAAGAACGGCGACGGTCAGATCTTCCGGCTTGCCGACGCGGAAAGCGTAAAGGTCGAACCATCGCCCGAGGACTTCCGAGTAGTTTTCAAAACGGATAGGCTCGCCCGTCAGCGCGACTTTGCCGTAGATATCGAACCAGACCTCTTCGAGATTCGGCGCCAGCTCGCGCATCGTTCTGCCTTCCGCGTCGACGAGTCCGGTCTGTTCTTCAAAAGTCGGATTTACTTCCAGAAAGCGATAATCGAAAGGCTTTCCGTTTTCGTCGAACAGCATCCGGATAATGCAGAAGCCTTCGTCTATCGAGTTGAACAGGCTGCGGTAACGCTCCTCGCTGGCGCGGACGCGCTCTTCGGTCTGTTTGATGTGCGTGATGTCGCGCGCAATCTTTGAAGCGCCGATAATTTTTCCGTCGGCGTCCCTAATCGGCGAGATGGTCAGCGAAATATCGAGCAGTTTTCCGTCTTTTCTCCGCCGAATGGTTTCATAATGCTCGATGCGCTCTCCGGCTTTAAGCTTGCTTAGGATTATCTGCTCTTCGTGCTGGCGGTCGGGCGGAATCAGCATCAAGATGGATTGCCCGACGGCTTCCTGCGCCGTATAGCCGAAGATTCGCTCGGCGGCTTTATTCCAGCTCGTGATGATGCTGTCCAGCGTTTTGCTGACAATCGCATCGTCCGCCGATTCGACCAGCGCCAGCAGCCAGTAACGGGCTATATCGTTATCCGGCAGATGACCAGCCTTCGGTTTATCGGATTCTTTATTGTTCGCCTGCTTCCCTTGCTCGTTTTCTTTTGACATTATTGCGATGACAAACCAATTTTTTTCAATCCGGTTATTATATCAATTTATTATTTCGGGTAATAGCCCCCAAATTAAAATAGTTTAAGATGGGCTTTGCACAAAAACCGCTTAAAATTTCAGACTTTTGGTGCAAAGCCGGTTTTCGACGTAAATGCCTGAGGGTAATATTAAAAAAGGATGTTGACGGAACGTTTTTTGTTCATAATGTCTTAAACGCCCTGAAATCGGGACTGTTTGGGAAAGGGGTAAATTATGATGGACAATTTCTGTAAGGGAAAAGCTGAGAAGTTTGTTTTCGGGCTGACGCTGTCGTTAATGGTCGGCTTTTTTATTTTCTACGGCTTTACGACAGAACGCGGGCGGAACGCGGGTGAAACCGGTTACCGGGTTTCGGCAAAACCGGAAGTCGCTTCTTATCCGGTCAAGACAAATTTCGGTGAATTGCCGCTCAGCTTTGAGCTGAACGCCGGACAAACCGACGAGCAGGTTAAGTTTCTTTCGCGCGGGCAGGGCTTTACGCTGTTTCTGACCGGGCGGGAAACGGTCCTGTCGCTTCGCAAGGGCAGCGGCGACGGCGGCGGCGGCGGCGGTCAGTCGCCGAACGGCGTTTTGCGCCTGCGGCTTGAAGGCGCGAATCAGGAACCGGAAGTCGTCGGGCAGGACGAGCTGGCGGGCAAAAGCAATTATTTTATCGGCGACGACCCGGACGAATGGAAAACGGGCGTTCCGAATTTCTCCCGCGTTCGATACAGGGAAGTTTATCCCGGCATCGACCAGGTTTTCTACGGCAACGGAAAGAAGCTGGAATACGATTTCATCGTCTCGCCCGGAGCCGATTTCGAGCAAATCGCGCTCGTATTCGAGGGCGCGAGCGATTTGAAGCTCGCCGCCGACGGCGATTTGGTTCTGAAAATCGGCGGCGAAGAAATTCGCCAGCAAAAGCCGTTTGTTTACCAGGAAATCGACGGCGAGCGGCGCGAGATTGCCGCCGCGTATTCGATTCGTGACGCCGCCGCGTCGCAAAGCGGTGTCGAAGACCGCCGCGTCCGGTTTGAAATCGGCGATTACGACCGCTCGAAACCGCTCGTGATTGACCCGGTTCTGCTTTATTCGACGTATCTCGGCGGCAACGGCGCGGACAGCGGCACAAGCATCGCCATCGACGCGCAGCGCAATGTTTACGTCACGGGCGCCACGTCTTCGACCAATTTCCCGACCGTCAATCCCTTACAGGCGAACAACGCCAGCCCGGGCGTCGGCGACGTTTTCGTAACGAAAATCAACGCGGCGGGCAATCAGATTGTTTAGTCGACCTATCTCGGCGGCAGCATCGGCGATATCGGCTACGGCATCGACGTCGATACGGCGGGCAATATTTACGTTACGGGCACGACCGGCGGAACGACGGGCGCGAACGATTTTCCGACCACGCCGGGCGCGTTCGACAGAACTTTCAACTCGCCGGACGAATCGTTTCTGTTTAAATTGAACGCCGCCGGAAACGCTCTCGTTTATTCGACTTACACGGGCGCGAGCATCGGTTTAGAGGTGAAAGCCGATAAAGCGACCGGCGAGGCTTTTATCACCGGAAACGCCGGAGCGAATCTGACGACCACGCCCGGAGCATACAGAAGCAGCTGCGCCGCGCCGTCCTGCGCGTTTGTGACGAAGTTTAACGCGACCGGCTCGGCGCTGGTCTATTCCACCTACATCGGCGAAGGTCCGGCGAACGATTTGGCGATTGACGCGGGCGGCAACGCTTACATTACCGGCTCGACGCTTTCGAGCACCTTTCCAGTGACGCCCGGCGCGCCGCAGCCGACCTGTACAGGAT
>JALZHR010000556.1 GCA_030860665.1 Acidobacteriota bacterium | reverse complement strand
TTTGCCCGCCGATTTGCTCTTCGAGCGTGTGGCTGAATTCCAGAGGTCGCCCGCTTTCCAGAATCTCGCGCCGCTCGTCCTCGCCGATTGATTCCAAATCCGAATACGGCAGCCGGTGGCGGACTCGCAAAACGCCTTCCTCGTCCTGGGCTTTCGCGTCGAAAATAAAAATTTCCGGCTTCGTAAACCCGACCAGCAGCGCGCCGCCGCGCCGCAAAACGCGGAAACATTCGCGCCAAATCGGTTCGAGCCGCGGCATAAAGCAATTCGAGCACGGATGAAAAATCAAATCGAAGCTGCTCTCAGCGAAACGCGACAAATCCGCCGTGTCGCCCTTTTCGATGCGCAATGTCAGATTGTCTCTTTCGGCGACAAATCTGTCCTGCTCGAGCTGTTTCGCCGAATTGTCGAAGACGGTCACGTTCGCGCCAGCCGCCGCTAAAATCGGCGCTTGCTGACCGCCGCCCGAAGCCAGGCATAAAACATCTTTGCCTTTTATGTCGCCGAACCACTCGCGCGGAACGGGCTTTACCGGCGTCAAAACGACGCTCCAATTCCCGCGCCTCGCCTCGCTGATTTCTTCCGCGCTGACCGGAATGCACCATTCAATGCCTTTCTCGACTTCCTTATCCCAAGCCGCGCTGTTGTATTCCTGAACGTTCATAAAAAATCGGGCAGACCTTGTTTTAATCCGCCCGTTATATTTTTCCTCGCGCCTGTTTTTAAGCTAAATGCGCCCGCCATTTCGCCTGATTATCGCCGCCTTCCGCGCCGATGCGCAAATCTTCGTCCGTTTCCAGAAAATCGACCGCGCCGCTCGTGATTTCGTAAAACGCTCCGATAACGGCTATTCTGCCGGAAGCGACGGCTTCCTGAATAAATTTGACCTGTTTCAGATTTTGCACCTGCTGGCGAACGTTAGCTATCACGGCTTCGCGCATTTTCGCTTTTTCGTCGCGGATTTTCGGGGTTCTGGCGATGGCGGGAGCGATTTGATTAAGCAGAAACTGGATGTTTTCGGTTTCGCGGGCGCGCGCTTCAGGCGGCAGAAAGGCGGCTTTGACCGCGCCGCAGCCTTCGTGTCCCATCACGACGACGACGTGCGTTTTTAAATGCCCGACGCCGTATTCGATGCTGCCCAGAGTGGCTCGGTCAATAACATTGCCCGCCACGCGCGTAATGAAAAGGCTGCCGAGTCCCTGGTCGAAAACAATCTCGGTCGGCACGCGGCTGTCCGAGCAGCTCAGAACGACGGCGAAAGGCGTTTGCCCGAGAATCTGCGCGCGGCGTTCGGCGGCGGAAAGCTCCGGGCGCTGTGCCGCGCCGCTGAAGAATCTCGCGTTTCCGGTTTTCAGAGCGCGAATAGCTTCCTGCGGATTTCGCGCCAGCGGCTCGCGCAGCTTGGCGATTTCCTCCATCGTCGCGCCGCGTTTCACCGCGTCGGCAATACGTTGATCCTGCAATAAAGGGTCGAGCGTTTTCGGTGACGGCGTCGGCTGCGTCGTCTGTCCCTCGGCTGCTGTCGCTCCTCCGACCAGCGCCGCGCCGCCGAGCGCCAGAAAGCCCTTGCAGAGTTCTCTTCTGCCTAATTTTTTTTCGGTCATTTTTATTCCCCTTTGTTCGTAAATTTGATGATAATAATAACAATTATTTCATCAAATGTTAACAAAAAAGAGTTTTTAGCGAGCGCCGTCGCCGCGCAGAATTGCCGGGAGCGTCAGCAGAATTATTTTTAAATCCAGCCACAGCGACCAGTTTTCGATGTAATACAAATCGATTTTGACCATTTCTTCAAACGTCAGGCGATTTCTGCCCGAAACCTGCCACAAGCCCGTGATTCCGGGCTTCATATCGAGGCGGCGGCGATGTTTTAAATCGTATTCGACGACTTCATACGGAATCGGCGGGCGCGCGCCGACGACGCTCATCTCGCCGCGCAGAACGTTTAAAAACTGCGGCAATTCGTCGAGGCTCGTGCGCCGCAGAAACCGTCCGATTTTCGTCACGCGCGGGTCGTTTTTGACCTTGCCGAAAACTGGATTTTGCTCGTCGCCCGCGTTGGCTTCCGCGGTCGCGCCCTCGATGTTTTTGCGGTACGCCTCGCGATGCAGATTTTCGTCCGCGCCCGCGTGCATCGTGCGGAATTTGTAGCAGAGAAAAATGCGCCCGTCCATCCCGACGCGTTCCTGGCGGAAGAGAACCGAGCCGCGCGAATCCAGCTTGATGAGCACGGAAATCACAATCCAGACCGGCGCGGTCAGAACGATTGCAATCACCGAAATCACGATGTCCGAGATTCTTTTCAACAGTCTTTCCGCGTCCGACAGCGGCTCGCGGAAAAGCCGCACCATCGGCAGCACGCCGATTTGCTCGACGCTCGTTTTCTGCGGCAGAACGTTAAAAAGATTCGGCGCGAAACGAAACTCGACCTTTTGCCGCCGCCCGACCTGCATCATCGCTTCAAAAAATTTCTCGCTCGGAATTTTATCGTCCGTAATGACGACTTCCTGAATTTCGAGGTCGCGAATCAGCTCCGGCAAATCGTCAATCGTGCCGACCACCGGAACATTATTAAAATTTTTAGCCGCAAAGGACACAGAGCTTAATGAGAAATTTTCCGTCTTTTCTCTGTGCTTCTCCGTGTCCTCTGTGGCTATAATTCCTATAACGCGATAGCCCAAATCGGGACGCTCTTTCAATTCGCGAATCGTCTGCTCGGCTTCGGCGTTCGTGCCGACAATCAGCGTCGGAATCAGGTTGATGTCGCGCTCGCGAAAAATCGTCTGCACGTAGCGCAACCCGAGATGAAAAGCGGTGAAAACGCCGAGCGCCAGCGCGAAATCGAGCAGGAAAACGCCGCGCGAATACGAGAAATCGCGAAACGCGAAGCCGCCGCGAAACAGGAACGTGAAAGCGATTATCAAAAGCGAGCCGAGCGCGACGGCTTTAAAAATCTTGATAAATTCGGCGATGTAGGAAAACGCGCCCTGCAGACGGTAAACTCTTTGAGAAGAAAGCATTAAGAGCCGCACGGGAACGGCGAAAAAGACGACCCCGGCATACGGCACGAACTCTTTTGACCAAGCCCAGGCGGTCTGAGAGAAAACCGGGAAGCCTTCGCGCCAGATGAAAGCCAGCGCGAAACAGGCGAAAGCCAGCGCGCCGTCCGCCAGAAAAATCGACGTCTTGACCGCCGGCAAAACCCAGCGCGGAACGCGGTTTTCGGCTTTGACGACCTTGATTTTATTTTTGACGACGGCTTCGGCTTTCATCTTTCAAAAGATTTCCCGCTTTAGAAGCAAAGGGCGCAAAGATAGCTGAGACTTTGCAAGCGCTGCAATTCAGAGTTTTATTAGGATTTTTCCGGTTTTCCAAATAAAACTTTGCAAACTACACAATCTTTTTTAAGCCATTAAACCTTTACTTGCAAACGCCGGATTGTTTCCGCGCGCGGCTTGCGCTATTCTTTTTGGCTTGCGATGACCGTCAAAAAGCCTGTAAAAGTCCTGATAACCGCGCCGAGCCTCGACGAAAAACAAAACGTGAGCGGAATTTCGACGGTCGCCCGCCAGATTATCGAGCGCGGCAGTTTTGAATACCGGCATTTTGAAGCGGGCAGGCGCGACGGCGAGCGAGCCGACGCCAAATGGATTTGGAAGCAAATCGCGTCCGTGCGGCGTTTTCGCCGTGAAATACGCGGCTTTGACATCGTTCACCTCAACACGAATTTCAACCCGCTCGCCATCGTCCGCGATTCAGTTTACGCGGCGGCGGCGCGTTTCGCGAAAATTCCGATTTTGATACACGTCCACGGCGGGCGTTATCTGGCGGAAGAATTTAAAAGCGGGCGGCTGAAAAAAATCGCCGAAAAAATGCTGAGCGCCGGCGATGCAGTCGTGGTTTTGAGCGAGCCGGAAAAAAAGATTGTCGAGCGTCGCTGGCGTAATCTAAGCGTCCGCGTGCTGGAAAACGCCGTCGAGACGGACGAAGCGATTGACGGCGACGGCGAGCGGGAAAACGCCGAGAAGATTCTGATTTTTCTCGGACGCCTGCACGAATCGAAAGGTTTGGATGAAATCGCCGAAGCCTGCCGCCGTTTGAAAAACGAAAATTTCCGGTTTCGCTTCAGGTGCTTCGGCGCGGGCGAGCGGAGAGATTTTTTCGTCGCCGAAATGACGAAAATTCTGGGCGAAAAATTTTATTACGGCGGCGTCGTTTCCGGCGCGGAAAAATGGAAGGAGCTGGCGCGAGCCGACGTTTTTCTGCTGCCTTCGCGTTATGGCGAAGGCTTGCCGGTGGCGATGCTCGAAGCGATGGCGGCGGGCTGCGTCGTGATTGTTTCCGAAATGGCTTCGACCGGCGCGGTCGTCAGAGACGGCGCGAACGGTTTTCTGGTCGCGCCGCGCGACGTCAATCAATTGACGGAAAAGCTCAGGCTTTTGCTTTCCGGCAAAATCGATTCGGAAACTCTGCGAAAAAACGCGCGGGCGACGATTAGAGCCAAATTCAATCTGAACGATTACATCAAACGGCTGGAAAATATTTACGTGGAGATTTTAGGCGCAGGGCGGAAATAAATGCAGCCGCACAACACGCGCCTGAAAGCTTTTTTCGCAAATTTAGTTTCAATGAAAGATTTGAGTCTTCCGAAAAATCAGAATCGCGTTCGGGTGGTCAGTTTGTTTCCGAACGTCTGCCGCGGTCACGAAGCGGCGATTGAAAAGGTCGCCGAGCTGGTGAAAAATGGCGACGGCGGCTACGTCTGTTTTTCGACCGTTCACATGGTGATGGAATCGCACGACAACCCCGAATACGGCGCGCGGGTCAACGCGGCGGATTTCATCATCACCGACGGGATGCCGCTGGTCTGGATGCAGAAATTGCAGGGCAGAAAAGACGCGGCGCGCGTCAGGGCAAACGATTTGATGATAATGCTCTGCGAATACGCGGCGAAAAATAATCTGAGCGTCGGTTTCTACGGCGGCAAACAGGAAGTCATCGACGCGATTAAGGAACGCGCGCGGAAAGAGCTTCCCGATTTAAAAATCGCCTACGCCTTTTCGCCGCCGTTTCGACCTTTGACCGATGAAGAAGATGCGGCGATTACGGCGGAAATCAATCGCGCGAAACCGGACATTTTGTTTATGGGCTTGGGCTGCCCGAAGCAGGAAAACTGGATGGCGGCGCACAGGGATAAAGTGAAAGCCGTGATGCTCGGCGTGGGCGCGTCGTTCGATTTCTACGCCGGAAACGTCAAAGAATCGCCGGAATGGCTCGGCAGGCTGGGACTCGAATGGCTTTACCGCCTGACGCAAGAGCCGAAACGCCTCTGGAAACGCTATTTGATTCTGAACCCGCGCTTTATGCGGCTGGCAACGCTCCAGCTTTTGAAAGCGAAGAAAGATTAACGGCAAAAAACACGAAATAAAATTCAGCCGCCGCAGGACACAGAGAAAAAGAAAGAAATTAACCACGGATTTTCACAGATAAACATAGATAAGAAATAGATATTATCCTGCTAATCCTGTTTTCTTATCCGCGTCCGTCCGTGTAAATCTGTGGTTAATTTTTCTCGAAAATCTCCGTGTTCTGCGGCGGCTGATTTCTTTCGTGTTTTTTCGTGTTCTTTCGCGGCTGAAATTCTTATAATCTGGGCAGCTTTAAACTGAATTTCGAGCCTTGCCCGACTTCGGATTCGACCGAGACTTCGCCGCCGTGCTGCTCGATGATTTCCTTGACGAGCGACAGTCCCAAGCCGGTCGATTCTTCTTCCTTGTCCTGTCCTTCGCGGGCGACGCGATAAAATTTCTGCCAGATTTTTTCCTGGTCGGCTTTCGGGATGCCGTAGCCGCGGTCTTCGACGACGACGCGCAGGAATTCCGATTCGAGAATCGTCGAGATAATCACGGAAGTTCTTTCCGGGCTGTATTTGATGGCATTATCGACCAGGTGCGAGACGGCGCGCGCGATTAAGCCTTTGTCGGCGGCAATCGGCGGCAGGTGCGTGTTTGACTGCTCGACCAGCCGGATGCGCTTGCGCTTGGCGGTTTCCTGCAAATCGCCGACCACTTCGCTGACGACCGTATCGAGCCGGACGGGCGTTTTGAAAAATTCGTGCTTGTCGGATTGTTCGAGATTGGAGACGGAAAGAAAAGTCGTCAGCATCTTGGAAAGCCGCTGCGATTCGCTGGCGATAATCGTTAAAAATTCTCGCGCTTCCTCGTTAATCGTCTCGTCCACCAGCAGCAGCTCGGCAAAACCCTGAATGCTGGTAATCGGCGTCCGCAGCTCGTGCGACATCAGGCTCGTCATATCGCTGCGCAGCTTTTCGTTTTCCTTGATGACGGAAATATCGCGAATCGTAATCAGAAAACAGGCGGGCATCATCGGCACGTTCGTTTCGTGAATGGATTGATTGTCCGAAGGCACTTTGACGAGCGAAATCTGCATATCGAGCGTGCGGTTTTTTTCGGGATAATAAAGCTCGCCCTGATAGCTTTCGCCGGTTTGCAGAACGCGCCGGATGGCGAGGCGCGGCTCGTTGAAGATGTCGGTCTTGAAATGTTCGAGCAAGCCGAACAGGTCGAGCTCGTAAATATGCTCGGCGTTGAGCTTCGCCATATGCCGCATCTGCCGGTTCAGATAGGCGAGCGTGCCGTCCAGATAGGCAATCGCGTGCGCTTCTTTTAAGTATGAGCTGGCGGCGGCGCTGAAGCTCTGCTCCTTCATCACGCCGTTAATCAGCTTGATGATTTCCAGCCGGTTCGCCGCCGATTGAGTCGAGAAAAAGCTCCACCACGATTTGTTCGGCAAATCTTTCTGCCGCAGCTCGCGGCGCTGAAAGTTTCGCGCCAGCTGCCCGCAAAAGGCTTCGAGCAGATACTGGTCGTCGCGCTCGAAATTATTTCTGACCCTGACGTACAAAACTCCGACGACCGTTTCGCCGTAGGTCAGAGGAATCGCGACCTGCGCCGAATCGCTCTTGTTTTTGTCGGTCAAAACCATCGTCTGCCGCCATTGCAGGGCTTCCTCGCAAAGCTGCACGCTTTCGCGCCACGCCGCCTGGCGCGAAATCAGCGATTCGTTGTTGTTGTCGCCGACGGCTTGAAAGCCGCCCGAAGAATTGTTTCGCGCGCGTCCGACCGGGGCGAGCTGCCCGTGATTGTCGAAATGAAAAACTATCGCCTCGGAAAGCGGAAAAATGGTTTCGAGCAGTTTCAAGCCGCTTTCGATGCGCAGCTCGGCGGATTTGCCTTCGAGCAGATGCCCGGCGGAAGCGAGGCTGACCAGTTTTTCGGTAAGTTCCGAATCAATCAACCACATTTTTTTGATGTGCATCACGACCGTCGTGGTCAAAAGCGTGAAGAAAACCGGCAGAAACATCAGGCTGACGTCCCACAAAGCCAGCGCCGCAATGCTCAGCACCAGCCAGACCGCCAGAAACGGCGCGATGACCCTCAGCATTTTTTTGATGCTGTATCTTTCAGCCAGCAAACCGGTCAGAATGCCGAGACAAATTAAACCGAAAACTTTCCAGAAGTCGAAATAAGCGTGCTCCGGCAGCACCAGCGGAACCAGAATTCTGAAAGCGCGAATCATAACGGTCACCGCGACCACGGTCATTACGGACAGAATTATCGAAAATAAAACAGGTCGGTTTTTTAAGTTTTTCATAAAGGGAAACTTTGGAAGATTGGCTTGAAATTTCCGGGATTCTGAGTGTAGGGCGGAGAAGCGATGACAAACAACAATGTTTGTCACAAAAATTATGCAATAAATTTCGCCCTGAAAGCAAGGTAAAAAACGCAAAATGCAAAACGCAAAATGCAAAATATTCGGTTTAAAATTCAGGATTCAGAATTAAATTTCTTCTTCCATTTTGCATTTTGCATTTTGCACTTTGCATTTTCGACCTCTTTTTGCGCTTTTGCCGGAAAAAACTGATAATAAAATTTCGGCTGGAATTTATGACTTTAGTTGCGGATTTGCGGACTTTTTTGCTTGCCTTGTGGCTGGGCGCGGCGGTTTTTTTCGCGGCGGCGGTCGCGCAGAGCGCTTTTGCCGTTTTGCCTTCGCGCGAGCTGGCGGGCGCGATTGTTAACCGCACGCTGGCGATTTTAAATTACGGCGGGATGATAATCGGCTTGATTTTGCTGGCGAGTTCAATCGTCAATCAGGAAAAGGTCGCTCGCCCGAAGCTCCGGATTGAGCAGGGCTTGCTTTTATTTCTGACCCCCGCGTGCGCTTTCGGGCAATTCGTTATCGG
>JALZHR010000536.1 GCA_030860665.1 Acidobacteriota bacterium | reverse complement strand
GTTGCCGACGGCGGTTTCGGCGCAGAAAAAGGAATTTATCGGCTACCGGCATAGAGGCGTCGTTCACGGCGAAAGATTGCCGAACGGCGCGCGCGATTTGGGCGGCGGCTTGCTCTCGGACGAAAATTACGGCGTCTCGCGTTTCGTCAAGGGCAGAAAACAGATGCTCTGGCTGGAAAAAATAACCTCGCGCGATAAAAAAGGCATTCCGAGCTGGGAAGTCAAAGACGTTCTGGTCATCAGCAATCCGAAGAAAAACCAGGAATTTTTGTTTTCCTACGGCTCGACCTGCACCGAGAACGGCGCGGAAGATTTGGATTTGATTGTGCTGGCGGAGTTTCAGGCGGCGCAGAAAAGCTATAAAGTTTTGCAGGCTTGGCGAGCCGATTTATTGAGAGAAAAATTCCAGCCGCTTTCCGTCGAAACCATTAAATGCGAATACGTCGAGCCGTAAGTTTTTCCAAAGCGCTCCTCTCCGCAAGTCGCTAAATAAAAAGGCGAATCGTTTAAAGGATTCGCCTCGCCGAATTTTTCATCTCCCGAATTTTTAGCTCGTCGCCCCGCGGGTATTGATATTATCGTCGGTTTCCGTCGTGCTGGTCGTGCTGCTGCCGGTCGTGACGTTTCCGCCGGTTTCTTCGACGTCAACATCGGTGCGCCGCACGGTGTCGCGGACGGTTTCCTCGCGTTCGGAAACTTCTTTGCCGACCGAAACTTCCTCGACCACGCGAGCCTGTTTGGAAACGACCGCTTCTTCGGCGCGCTCGGTTAACTCGATGTCGCCTTCCTGAAAATTCTGCGCGTCGGCATCGGTTACGGCGCGATTAACCGGGCGGCGATTAACGACGATGTGTTCTTCGCGCAGACGCAAAGTTTCTTCGACCGGCTTTTCGATAACCCGGCTGCGAATGCGCGCTCCGCCGCGTTCGACTTCACGTTTGCCGACCTGTAATTCTTCCTCGATAACCGGAATCGTCGTTTCCGCGGTCGTCGCGGTCGCCGCCGTGTTTTCAGTCGTGCCGGATGTTTGCGCGAAATTTTGCTGCTGGCTGGTGCCGCCGCCGCCGCTGTATTGAGCCGCGCGCGCGTCAATGTCGATTGCGCCGTGGCGGTCGAGAATGGCGGCTGCCTCGCTGGCTCTTTCCGCCGAATCGACCTGCACGGTTAAAATTGCGTCCGCGTCATACGCCGCGTTCGTGTAATTTTGCGCGGTCGTCTGGTCGTCGCCGAACAGCGAGCTGAAAAAATTGCTGATGCTGTCGCCGACGCCGGTTCCGGTCGTCGCGCCCGTCGTTGTATCTGTGACGTTTGAAGAGTCGTCAAATCTCCTGTCGGAAACGTCTATATTTTCACGAATAAAACCCTCTGCGACCAGTTCGTCCATCGCCGCGCGGGCTTCCGTTTTATTGTCGAACAAACCTATAACTGTATGTGTCATTATACCTCCTTGTAAGTAAAGCCGGGTTTAATTTACCGGCAAACACTTTTTTGATAAACCGACGAAAATCAGGATTTCGACGGCGTATGTCTCGCGCCGTTTTCGTTTTAAACGGCTGTCTTTTTTCCCGCAAACAAAAGCGTTCGCTTTTGCCTGCGCTGAGTTCAAAAGCTATCGGGCATTTAGCAAGCAGCGTTCCATTTTTGCCAGAAAACCCGCCGCAGAATAATTTATAATTTTATAAACGGCTTATTTATTCAAAAGAAAAAGCTAAAAAAGAATTGTCGCGTCGCTCATTTAAAATTGCGCTCGCGCAATTTGTATTGAATTGATTCTGTGTGCCAGTATCGAATACAGGCACACAAAATTTCAGAGAGAGGTTTTTGATTGGATAAAACATAATGAGCGAAGATTTTTCAGAGAATTACGGGAGAATCCGCGACGGCGGCGGATTCGGATTCCGCGAGCGAAAATGCGGGCTGATTGAAGTTTCGGGCAGGGAAGCCGTGCAGTTTCTGAACGGCTTGATTACGAATGATGTGGCAAAGCTCGAAGATTCGCGCTGGATGGTCGCGGCTTTTCCGAACGCGCAGGGCAGGCTTTTAGCCGTCGTGCGCGTTCTGCGCTTTGACGACCGGTTTCTTTTTGAAACGGACGCGGCGACGCACGAGAAGGTTTTTCAAAACCTGTCTCGCTTCACTTTCGCCGGAGATTTTTTCGTTAAGGATTTAAGCGAGGATTTCGCCTGCGTGGCGGTGCGCGGCGGGAAACTTCCGGATTTTAAATTTCAGATTCCGGGCGAAAATGAAGTCGTCACGGCGAGATTCGATGACGCGGATGGTTTTGTCACGCGCGCCTTTCGCGCGGGCGGCTTCGACGTTTTTCTGCCGCCTGCGGCAAAGGAAAACTTCGTCAACGAGTTAAAGGAAACGAACGCCTTTGAAATTTCCGGCGAGCTTGACGAAGTTCTGCGCATCGAAAACGGCTTGCCGCTCTACGGCGTCGATATGGACGAAACGACCGTCGTGCTGGAAACCGGCTTGGACGAAGCCGTCAGCTTCAAAAAAGGCTGCTACATCGGGCAGGAAATCATCGCCCGCATACATTTTCGCGGTCACGTCGCCAAAAAGCTGACCGGGCTGATTTTTGATGAAGCAGGCGGCGATGCGGTAAAACCCAACGACGAGATAAAATCGGCGGAAGGCAAAAACGCGGGACGCGTGACATCGGTGACGTTTTCGCCGAAGCTCGAAAAAACAATCGCCTTGGCATACGTTCGCTACGATTACCTGGCGGAAGGCACGGAGCTGAAAATAAATGAGAAAACAGCGCGGGTGAAAGATTTACCGCTCGTCGGGCAAATGAGTTAAAATGTTTTTGCCGAGCGCAGATAGATAAATAAATATGAGTGATTTAGATTATCCGAACGCCAGACTCGCCTACACGATTATCCAGTCGCTGGTGCGAAATCAGGAAGCATTGAGCGATTTGCTCGCCTTGATGGCGCACGCTCTGGACGAAGACGTGGCGAAGGCTCTGACGAACACGGGCGAATGGGAAAAATATCTCGAAGCCAAGCGCGAGCTGGAAACGACGAAATTGCAGATTGAAAAATTTACGGAAGAATTGCAAAAACTCGAAAATCCGAATAATAGTTAGTTGCGCAGAGCAGCGAAAATATTGTTTTCAGAGGAAACAAAAAATGTCGAGTTTGCTGGGCGTCAGCGAAGAGCTGAAAGTTTTTAAATGTCCGAATTGCAGCCGGTATATTTCGTCGAAAAACGACGTTTGCCCGAAGTGTTCTTTTCAGATTCCGAACGAGGCTAAGCAATCGGCTATTCTCGCGCAGGAAAACGAGGTGAAGGAAGCGAACCGGAAATTTTACCGGACGCTGTTGTATTCGGGATTAGCCGAGTTCAGTTTCGGCGTTATTTTAGTATCGGGCAGCGTAATGGCGGCAGTTAACGGCATCGGCTGGCGCTTTTCGATATGGGCGCCGCTTTTGACGCTTCTGGGAATCGGACAAATAATTTACTCCTTGAACGGTTTACGCAAAGAAAGATAGAATGCTGGATTTATTAATCATCGGCGCGGGTCCCGCCGGAATTTCCGCCGCTTACGAGGCTCAAAAGCTCGGACTCGATTATCTGGTCGTCGAAAAGGGCTTAATCGGCAACACGATTTACAATTACCCGGTCGGCTTGGCGGTTTTTTCGACCGTCAACGAGCTGGAATTAATCGAAGGCACGCTGAAACCGGCGCGCGAAAAGCCGACGCGTGAAGAGCTTCTTTCCTATTACGTGCGCTTCGTGCTGGAAAATAATCTGAAAATACAGACCGAAGAAGAAGTTTTAAACGTCGAAAGAATCCCGGGCAATCATTTCAAAATTACCACGAGCAAAGCGGTTTACGAGGCGCGAAAAGTTCTGTTCGCCATCGGCGCGATGGAATACCCGCGCCGTCTGAACGTGCCGGGCGAGGATTTGCCGAAAGTTCATCACCTGTTCCGCGAGACTTACCCGTATGTGAAGAAAAACGCGATGGTTATCGGCGGCGGAAACTCGGCTGGCGAAGCCGCGCTGTTTCTGGCGCAGGAAGGCGCAAACGCAATTTTGGCGATTTTTCGCGCCGATTGGGAAAACAACGACCCGAAACAGGGCTGCATCAAATATTGGGTCAAGCAGCCGCTCGAAGAAGAACTGGCAAACGATTGTCTGAACGTTTATTTTCTCAAAAAAGTGGTCGAAATCCGCGAAAAGGAAATCGTTCTGGAAAGCGAAAACGGCTCGATTGACACTTTTCCGAACGACGTGGTTTTCATCCTTATCGGCGCGGACGCGGAATTAAAATTACTGAAAAATCTCGGCGTCGAAACGCGCCGCTCGAAACACGGCGAAATTCCGGTTTACGACGCGGAAACCTTCGAGACGAACGTCGCGGGCGTTTACGTCGCCGGGCATTTCACCGAGGCGCGGCACATCGCCGGAGCGATTCAAGTGCCGAAGAAAATTATTCCGAAAATCGCCGCGCGGCTGGCTGAGGCGAGAAGCATTTCGTCGGCAAAATAAGTTATAATTAAAGATTCAGGGCTGTTAGCATAAGCCGCGCCGCGTTTCGGAAATAACGAAAGACGCGCGGCTGGAGAGGCAGAAGCCCGCGCGTCGGGCAAGGGCGCAAAATACTCCGAACGTTCGTGTTTGCTAAAATCCCGCACGCGCGCCGACGTCCCGGTTTCCGCCGCTTTAGCCGCGCGTTATAAATAATGAAACACTATTGAGAATCGAACGCGGAGAGCGTCTGATTTTACTCGTAAATTTCAAAGAAAGAAAAATGAACATCGCACGCGCACAGGAAATCCTCAAACATCAATTCGGCTACGATTCGTTTCGGATGAATCAGCAGCAGGCGATTGAGACGGTTTTGCAGAAAAAAGACTGCATCGTATTGATGCCGACCGGCGGCGGCAAATCGCTTTGCTACCAGATTCCCGCGCTGATGCTGGACGGCTTGACGGTCGTCGTCTCGCCGCTTATCGCGCTGATGAAAGACCAGGTCGATGCGCTCAGAAACAACGGCGTCGAAGCCGCGTTTTTAAATTCGACGCAGACGGCGCTGGAACAAACGGAAGTTTTTCGCGCCGTTCGCACCGGCAGATTAAAGCTGTTATATGTCGCGCCGGAAAGACTTTTTCAGGCGGGCGACCAGTTTATCGAGTTTTTAAAAGGCGCGAACGTTTCGCTGTTCGCCGTCGACGAGGCGCATTGCATTTCCAGTTGGGGACACGATTTCCGACCCGAATATATGCAGCTCCGAAAGCTGAAATTTCATTTTCCGAACGTTCCGCTGATTGCGCTGACGGCGACCGCCGACAAGCTGGTGCGAAAAGATATTATCGAGCGGCTCGGGCTGACGGAAGCGGCGCTTTTCGTTTCCAGCTTCAATCGCCCGAACATTTTTTACAAAGTCGAGCCGAAGCGGAATTCCTACGCGCGCCTGCTGGAATATCTCGGCGAAAGGCGCGAGGAAAGCGGAATTATTT
>JALZHR010000535.1 GCA_030860665.1 Acidobacteriota bacterium | reverse complement strand
GCGATAATTCGTCCGGCAAAATCTGGAAGTGCTTCCTTTTACGGAAAACAACATTCACAATTATCGGCGGAAAACGGGAAAGAACTAATTGACGAAAGGAGTTTGTATTTGAAGAAGGGCTTTCCGGCGCGGAATTGTCGTCCAGCCTTTTGAAAATGTCCGCGTTTATAACATAATGACTCGGATTCCTGATTTAACTCCCGCAAAAAACGACGGAAATCCCGAAACCGCAGAGAAAGTTCTGCGTAGAAAAAGATTAGGATATTTATGAGCGAAGAAAGAATTGTCACGATTTTCGGCGGCTCGCGCTGCGACGAAGATTCTCCCGAATACGAACAGGCTAGGCAAGTCGGCGCGCGGCTTGCCGCAGCCGGTTTTACCATCTGCACCGGCGGTTATCTGGGCGTGATGGAAGCGGCTTCGCGCGGCGCGCGCGAGAAAGGCGGGCGCGTTCTGGGCATCGTGATGAACCAGTTTAAAGCCGAACCGAACCGCTTTCTGACCGATAAGGTCGCCTCGCAGCATTTCTACGAGCGATTGCAGAATTTAATCGTCCGCTCGGTCGGCTTTATCGCGCTGCGCGGCGGAATGGGAACAATCACGGAAATCTCGCTGGTCTGGAACAAGCTGATGACCGGCGTCATCGACCCGCGCCCGATGGTTCTTCTGGGCGATTGCTGGAAGCCGGTCGTCGAGTGCTGGCAGCAGCATCTGGTCGTCAGCGACAAGGACGTTTCGCTGCTGGATTTCGCCGACACAGCCGAGCGCGCCTGCGAAATCATCTTTGCAAAATCGCCGAAAGCGGTTTAAGAGATTCGCCGCCCGAACGGGATGCAGAAGAAATGCGGAATGCGGAATGCGGAACGCGGAATTAAAGACGAATTCATCGTTCATCGTTTCGCATTCATCGTTCATCGTCTTTTCCTATCCGCGTTTATCTGCGAAAATCCGCGGCTAAATTTTCTTAAAGTTTCTTCGCCCGCAGCGTTTCGGCGGTGAAAAATTCATAGCGGGCGAGCTGCTTAAATTAAAATATTTCGGAGCAATTATGTTCAAACTTTCGTGTCGTCTGATTCTCGCATCGGTTTTCTGCATCTTTTTCGTTTCCGCCGCTCACGCGCAGACAAGGCTTTTGCGTTTTCCCGACATTCACGGCGAAAAAGTCGCTTTCACATACGGCGGCGACATCTGGACTGCGCCCGCCGGCGGCGGGACGGCGACGCGCGTCACGGCGCATCCGGGCGTCGAGGTTTTCGCCAAATTTTCACCCGACGGCAACTGGATTGCCTTTACCGGGCAATACGACGGCGACGAGCAGGTTTACGTCGTCCCGACGACGGGCGGCGTGCCGCGACAATTGACTTTTTACCCGGCAAAAGGACCTTTTACGCCGCGCTGGGGCTACGACAACCAGGTTTACGACTGGACGGACGACGGCAAAAAAATCATCTTTCGCTCGCACCGCGATTCGTGGACGCTGGGTGAAACGCGTCTTTACACCGTTCCGGTCGAAGGCGGAAACGCCGAGCCTCTGCCGATGCCGGAATCGGGCGCGGGCGATTTTTCGCCGGACGGCAGAAAGATTGTCTATTCGCCGCGAGCGCGCGATTTTCGCCCCGAAAAACGCTACGGCGGCGGGCAGGCGAGCCAGCTTTATATTTTCGATATTGCGACGAGCGACGCGAAATTAATCACGCCCGAATCTCCGCGCGCCAGCCGCGAGCCGATGTGGATAGGCGACACGATTTACTACGTCTCCGACCGCGACGGTCATTTCAATCTTTACGCCTACGACACGAAAAGCGCCAAATCGACGCAGCAGACGAGCAATAAAATTTACGACGTGCGCTGGGCTTCCTCGGACAGAAAAAGCCGCATCGTTTACGAATTAAACGGCGAATTGCAGATTTTCGACACGCGAAACAGAAAATCCGCGCCCGTTTCGATAAACGTTCCGACCGACGCCGTCGCCAGCCGTCCGAGCCGAATCCCGGTGGCGAATTTTATCGCCGACATTTCCTTAAGCCCGAAAGGCGAGCGTGTTTTGTTCGGCGCGCGCGGCGAGGTTTTTTCCGCTCCGGCTGAAAAAGGCGTGACGCGGAATCTGACGCAGACGAGCGGCGTCCACGATAAATTTCCGCGCTGGTCGCCGGACGGCTCTCGCGTCGCTTATATTTCCGACCGAACCGGCGAGGAAGAAATCTGGATTGTGCCGCAGGACGGCTCAAAACCCGCCGAGCAAATCACGACGGGCGGCAAGGCGATGCGCTACGCGCCCGAATGGTCGCCGGACGGAAAATATATCGCCTTCAGCGACAAGGACGGAAAAGTCTACGTTTTGACGACGGCGACACGGGCAATCGTGCAGGTCGCCGATTCGCCGAATGGACAAATTCGCGATTACAACTGGTCGCCGCGCGGCAATCATCTAGCCTTTTCGATGCCGGAAGAAAACGGCTTAAGCTCGGTCTACGTCTGGAGCGAATCGGACGGAAGAACGAAGAAAATCACCGATTCGATGTTCAACGAGTTCAATCCGGCGTGGGACCCGAACGGGAATTATCTTTATTATCTTTCGGTCAGGGAATTCGCGCCGCAAATCTCGAACATCGAATTTAATTACGCCGGAAACCGCAACGTCGGAATTTACGCTCTGGCTCTGCGCGCGGACGTGAAACACCCGTTTCCGAACGAAAGCGACGAGGTGACGATTACCAGAGAAGAACCGAAACTCGAACCGGCTGTTCCGTCGCTGACGCCGACTCCGACGCCGATGCCTTCGCCCGGACAGTCGCCGCCGCCTTCGCCGACGCCGACCGCCAGCCCGTCGCCGACACCGGTTTTGACGCCGACGAATCCGAACGCCGTCCTGCGGATTGATTTCGACGGTTTACAAAACCGCGTGGCGCGCGTTCCGGTCGATGC
>JALZHR010000534.1 GCA_030860665.1 Acidobacteriota bacterium | reverse complement strand
CGCTTGAACACGCAGAAGGAGTTGCAAAATGAATAACTATCGTCATTTGAAAAAGATGAAAGTTTTCGCCGTCAGATTTCCGGTCGCCTGCCTGCTGGTTGTTTTTTCAATCGGCATTTTCGCTCATTTAAAATGGAACGCGTCTTTAACAAACGCCCGCCCGCAAGTTTCCGCCCGCACGTCAAACGCGCCGGAAGCCGACGATATGCCGATACTCTTTAACCGCAGCGGCGACATCTGGAAAATCAGCGTCAACGGAAGCACCGAGCAGCGGCTGACGCAAGCGCCCGAGTCGGAAACCTTTGCGCGCTGGTCGCCGAACGGTCAAAAAATCGCTTACCTAAAAGTCGTCGTCGGCGTGCAGCAAATCTGGGTGATGAATGCCGACGGAAGTAATCAAACTCTTATCTCCGAGCCGGCAATCAACAGCAGCCAGCATCAGTGGTCGCCCAATGGGCAGAAGATTCTTTTTATCAAAAACGAAGCCGGCGGAACAGACCAAATCTGGACGATGAACCCCGACGGCAGCGCGAAAACCCGTCTGACCAGCAACGGTTTCAACGACCATATTCCGCAATGGTCGCCCGACGGCGGCAAAATAGCTTTCGGGCGGTGCAACACCGATTATGTGTGCGACGTCGTGACGATGAACGCCGACGGCTCAGACCAGACCAATCTGACGTCCGGCAATATGAACGACGACGATTCGCCGGAATGGACGCCTGACGGCAGTAAAATCGTTTATTCCGCGCAGGACGGAGTGCTTAATTACCAGGCATTTGTAATGAACGCGGACGGGAGCAATCCGCAGCCGCTGACGAATGCGGTCGCGCCGCAGTTTTATCAGCCGATTGAGATTTCGCCGCTCGGAAACAGAGTTGTTTTGCAGTCTATCAGCGGCGGATTAGACACTTACGAAATACACACTATCGGGATAAACGGAAATAATCCGATGAGCCTGACCCTCAATAATGTTTACGATGCGCCCGGCAAATGGTCGCCCGACGGTTCTAAAATCGCTTTTTTCAGCCGCCGCGACACTGCGACCGGCGAAATTTATATGATGAATGCCGACGGTAATAACGTCGTCCGCCTGACCAACAACACCGTCGGAGAAAATATCACCGACTGGCGCAGAACGGCAGCGCCCGCGCGCGCGATGTTTGATTACGACGGCGACGGTAAATCCGATATTTCCGTTTTTCGACCGGCGGGCGGAAACTGGTATGTCAGCAACAGCTCGAACAATTCGCTGTCCGCCGTCCAGTTCGGCGCACCGGGAGACAAAATCGCTCCGGCGGATTTCGACGGGGACGGCAAAACCGACATTTCCGTTTTTCGACCGGCTGACGGCACGTGGTATCGGCTGAACTCGGCAAACAACTCTTTTTCGGCGCTGCAATTCGGCGCGAGCGGCGATTCGCCCGTGCCCGGCGATTACGACGGAGACCTGAAGGCGGATATTGCGGTTTATCGACCGTCTGCGGGAAGCTGGTATCGAATCAACAGCTCAAATAATCAATTCGTCGCCGCTCAGTTCGGAATAGCCGAAGACAAGCCTTTAATCGGAGATTTCGACGGCGACGGCAAAAGCGATTTAGCTGTTTTCCGACCTTCAAACGGCACCTGGTATCGAATTAATAGCTCCGGCAATTCGTTTACGGCTGCTCAATTCGGAATAGCGGAAGACAAGCCGGTCGCGGCTGATTATGACGGCGACGGCAAGACTGATTTGGCTGTTTGGCGTCCGTCAAACGGCTATTGGTATCGCATCAACAGCGGCAACGGCTCTTTCGTCGGGACACAGTTAGGGAGCGAGGGCGATTTGCCCGTTCCGGCGGATTACGACGGCGACGGCAAAGCCGATGTTGCCATATTCTGGCGCGGGCAAAGAACCTGGTATATACATCGCTCCAGCGCGGGATTTGCCGCCGTGCAATTCGGCGTATTCGATGATATTCCGACTCCGAACGCTTTCGTCAGATAAAAAAAGGCGGCGATAAATTACGAAAAAGACCTGAAAGATTATTTTCAGGTCTTTTTTAATCTTCTCCGGCGCAAAAGTAATCTTCGGATTATCTCTGAAACCGCGCGTAAAAATCTTCATCGCTGAGGATTTTTCCCGCTTTCGCGGGTCTTTCTTTTTTCTTTAAGAAAGACCCGCGCCGCCAGCCTTCTCCGCCTTTTAGTCCGTCCGATTGTTTTGTATACCAAGCTATAGTTTCAATGGAAAAAGTCTTCCGAAAAATTTTGAAAAAAAATGCGCCGCCCGCAAAAAGCAGACGACGCATCCGGATTTTTATAAAAAAACGTTCGATATTCTAGGCTGAAAACGAAGTTCCGCAGCCGCAGCCGCCGGTCGCGTTCGGATTCTCGAACGTGAAGCCCGAACCCATCATATTCGAGGTATAGTCAATCGTGATACCGTTCAGGTATTGCGCCGAAAACATATCGACGAAAAGACGAACGCCGTGCATATCGACGATAAAATCGCCGTTGCGCGATTCCTCTTCGATATTCAGGCTGTATTGAAAACCGGAGCATCCGCCCGGCACGACGCGGACGCGAAGCCCGGACGTCTCCGGCAAATCTTCCTCGCCCGCCATAAATTTCTTGATTTCTTCCGCCGCATTGGCGGTCAGGTTAATTTCAACTGTCGGTGCAGCAACTGCTGACATTTTTTTGTTCTCTCCTTTATCAAAACTTTCGATTCACCTGTCAAATGAATCTTTACATTAATTTCAATTTTACTTTGCTCTCGATAAAATAACAAGCTCCGGCTTCATCGCTTCAATGGAAATTTGCCGGGCGACTTCTTCCGCTACGGCGCGAAACGCTTTCGCCTGCGGCGAATCGGGATTTGAAATTACTACGGGCGTTCCTTTGTCGCCCGCCTCGCGCACTTCGATTCCGAGCGGGACTTCGCCTAAGAAGGGAACGCCGTGCTCGTCAGCCAGATTTCTGCCGCCGCCTTCGCCGAAAATGTTGTAGCGTTTTTCCGGCATATCGGGCGGCACGAAATACGACATATTTTCGATAACGCCCAAAACGGGAACGGCGACCTGCTCGAACATTTTCAGCGCGCGCAAAACGTCGGCAATCGAAACGTTCTGCGGCGTCGTCACCAGAACCGCGCCCTGCACGGGAACTAATTGGGCGAGCGATAACTGCACGTCGCCCGTTCCCGGCGGCATATCGACGATTAAATAATCCAGCTCGCCCCAGTTTACGTCCGAAAGAAACTGCCGGACGATGCCGTGCAGCATCGGACCGCGCAGAATCATCGGCTTGTCCGGCGGCGCGAGCACCGCCATCGAAATCATTTTGACGCCGTGCGCCTTAATCGGCAGCAGCTTATTCATAGCGACCTGCGGCTGCGCGTCGGCGACGCCGAGCATCAAAGGCACGTTCGGACCGTAAACGTCCGCGTCCATCAAGCCGACTTTCGCGCCGTCCAGCGCCAGCGAAACCGCCAGATTCACGGCGACCGTCGATTTTCCGACGCCGCCTTTGCCCGACGAGACGGCGATAATATTTTTCACGCCCGGCACGGCGATGTTGTTGGCGATGCCGCGACCTTTCGGCACTTCGGCGTCCATCGTGACGTTCACGGCGGAAACGCCTTCCAAGCCGGAAACGATTTCGCGCGCCGCCGTTTCCATTTCCTCTTTAACGGGACAAGCCGGCGTCGTCAGCACGATGCGGAACGAAACCGCGCCGCCTTCCGTTATCGTCAAATCGCGGATGAAACCGAGCGATACGATATCCTTGCGCAAATCCGGGTCGATAATCTGTTTTAAAGCATCTAAAACTACCTGTTCTGTTATCTGGCTCATATATAAGTTGGCGATTAAAAAAATTAGCTGTTAGGATAACTTTTCATTTTACATAATTAGATGCAAAATGCATTACGAAATTAACGAAAATTTTCACAAACTTTGTCTGGACGCGCAAAATTGCCGGAAATGCCCTGATTTGACCGAACGCGTCGCAGTTTTGAGCGAGCTGAACGGCAATTTCCGCCAGCCGAAAGTTTTCTTTCTCGCCGAAGCGCCGGGTAGACAAGGCGGAAACCGTACCAGAAAGCCTTTTTCGGGCGATAAATCGGGCGCGAATTTTCAGCTTCTGCTCGATTCGATAGGCTTGAGGCGCGAGGAAATCTTTATCACTAATTCCGCTTTGTGCAACCCGTATACTACGACGGGCGCGAACCGCAAGCCGACGAAAACCGAGATAAAAAACTGCTCCGATTTCCTGCGAAAAACGATTGAAATCGTCAATCCGAAAATAATTGCGACGCTCGGCGCCGTGGCGCTTGAGGCTTTGAAATTGATTGAGTATCATCAATTTACGCTCAAGCTGAGCGGCGCGCAAATTCACTCTTGGAACGGGCGAATTTTGCTGCCGCTTTATCATCCGAGTCCGCAGGTTATCGCTTCACACCGTCGAATGGTTGAGCAGCTCGCAGATTTTCAGGTTTTAGCCGGAGCGATTAAAAAAATCTCAGCGCCCGACGGAAAAGAACAAGGGGAAGTTTTATGAGTCTGAAGTTCAAGTTATTGTTTTTACT
>JALZHR010000498.1 GCA_030860665.1 Acidobacteriota bacterium | reverse complement strand
GTAAATCTCTTTGCCTTGAATTGTTCGGCTCCAGGAATGCCTCGGCGGTTGTCGATTTGCCAGCTTACCTTCAACATTTCGCTAAGACCCTTCCATCAAACGAATGTTATACGCCTAAACTGTTAATTCAGAATCACACTCTATTTCCATATTACCGCCCATTTCTGGAACTAGAAAGGGCTACAATAATCGAACGGCAAATGAGCGGACTTAATGCTGCCGGAGTTTATCTAAAAGTTGGTCTTGCCGCTAGCCGGGTTCGCACGGTGAAATATTTACAGTATTGTCCTTTATGCGTTAAAGATGACATTGATAAATATGGAGAGACATATTGGCATCGTACACATCAGTTGCCAAGTGTAATTGCCTGTTCGACTCACAGGATTTATTTAGAGCAAAGTTCTGTGAACACTTATTGTTCGCCGCATCAGCACCAATTTATACCAGCAAGTAAAGTAATCTCCGACAGCACAAAACCCCGTTTTTTGGATAATTCATATAAGGATTTGTTATCTTTTAAATTGGCTCAAATTTCGGGTGAACTGCTCGAAAAGAATTTCCCGGCAACTGCCAAAGATTGGCTGTTGAATAAGTATTTGAGGCTGTTGATTGACAGAGGACTGGCTTCATATAGTTTGAGTTTACGCGCGAGGAAATTAGAGACGGAGTTTTTGCACTTTTATCCACCTGAGTTTCTTTCCGAATTTAGGTGCGATTTAACAAAAACTGGTAATTCATCTAAAGGTAACTGGTTGCTTCATCTACTGCGAAAGAAACAGTCAAATGCAAAACATCCGCTCCATCATCTTCTATTGTTGCTTTTCCTTAACACTACCGTTAACGACTTTTTTAATTTACCGGATGAGATAAGTTTTTTCGGTGCGCCTCCGTGGCAATGTCTCAATAAGGCTGCACCTCACTATAAACAATTTGTAGTTACTGATTTTCGACTCGGTGCGAGATGTAGAAACAGCAAACCTGTGGGCATTTTCAAATGCGATTGCGGTTTTGAATTCGCTAGAAGCGGACCTGACTCTAATCCTGAAGATAAATTCAGAATTGATAAAATCATAAATTTTGGGGATGTTTGGAAAACTGAGCTAATAAGACTGTGGAATATCCCGAAGTTGAATCTAAGTGAAATCTCTCGGCGATTGGGCGTTGATCCACTAACTGTAAAAAGATATGCCAATTATATTGGGCTTTCGTTCAAGCGCGGACTAAAAAGTTACCGGACTTTAAATGATAATAATCAACTAAAAATTTCCCCAGACAATTCCTTCCAGACTGAAGAAGCTAAAGCTGAATGGTTAAAACTGCTCAAACAATCTACTGATATTTCATTGAAAGAATTGCGGGAGCAAAACTCACGGCTTTATTCTTGGCTCTTTATCCACGAATCAGAATGGTTAAAAGCGAATCTTCCTCAAAAACCAAAATCAGAAAAAATAAGTAATACATCAGTTAACTGGAAAGAAAGAGATCAAAAACTTGCAGAGAATATACAAAAGACAGCTCAGAAACTGATTGAGAATCAAGCTCGCCCAAAGCGTATAACCAAAACAGCTATTGGTAAAGAAGCCAATTGTCTTTCACTTCTACTTGTAAAGCTTGATAAACTTCCCCTTACCGCTATGGCATTGGAAAAAGTTGTAGAAACAACTGCGAGTTTTGCTATTAGGAGAATTCATTGGGCAGCTAATTATCTCAATGAAAATCATATTCCTGTTACATATTGGAATTTAATTGAGAAAGCGTGTGTTTTTAAATTAAAAGACAATCTCCTTGTCAACCAAGCTTTGCTTGAAGAAATATATGATACTGGACATATCCAAAAACACTGTCCAAAACTCTCAAGCCCTGATATTCACTACTCAAATTGAGCACATTTGAAAAGTGTCCGAAAATTACACTTTTCGGACATGCTTTCGACAATTTCTGAGAAGCAATAAAATGAAGTTTGGCGGAGCGTATTTTAGGTTTTTTTGATCAGGGTCAGAAATATCAAAACTACTTGTGATAATGGTAGCCAACTCCCTTCCCTTTCATATAGGAAGCCAATAATAAGCCTTATGTAGATTAAGCCAAGCTGTAACGGAGCTTTATCGTGCTTGGTTCAGTAATGGTTGAAGCTCATGGCGATAACCGCGGCTTGATCTCAGGCGCTTGCCGTCGGTCAATGTGATGAAGTATTCGCCTTTAAAAAGGGGTTGAATGTCTTTGATGCGCTCGATATTAACTATTGTCGAACGGTGAATTCGCAAGAATTTTTTCGGGTCTAATTTGGCGTGAAAGTTTCCCATCGTTTCGCGAATTAGATGTGTACCGCTCGCGCTGTGCAGAGTTAAATAATTACTCGCACCTTCCACCCAATCAATTTCTTCAACTCTAAGAAAATAAATGCGCCCGCCCGATTTTATGACGACTCGATCAAGCGTTTCCTGATGAGCAGCCTTATCCGTTTCCGAAAGTAATTCATTACTTTTGGGTTTTATTTCTTTCAGCAGGGCGAACAAGCTCTCACTTATTTCGCCTAGTTTTTGTTGCCGGACAAATGTTTTGGCTCTTTGCAAAGCGCTGTCAAAGCGGTCATAGTCGAAGGGCTTGAGCAGATAATCGAGTGCGTGCGCCTCAAATGCACGAAGGGCGTGTTTGTCATAAGCAGTGACGAAAACGGTCACCGGCATCCGCTCAACTCCGACTTCTTCGATTACCTGAAACCCGTCCATCTCCGGCATTTGAATATCCAAAAATACCAGATCGGGAGTAAGGTTGTGCATCGCGTTGATAGCCTCACGCCCGTCCACGCACTCGCCGACAATTTTTATGTCGGCGTGCTGATGAAGAAGCGAGCAAATTCTTTCCCGCGCCAGCAATTCGTCGTCAACGACAAGAACTTTGATTTCCGATTTCGTCATTTTTCAATCTCGTCCGTTTCCGTCTGCGAACCGTTTATTGTCTCGAAGGGAATTTCCAGCGTGACGACCACGCCATGTGGAACCGCATTCTTTATTTCGAAACGATAGTTCTCCTCGTAAAGATGCGCGAGCCGCGCGCGCGTGTTGGCAAGACCGATACCACCGGTCTTCGTGCTGCTTTTGCCGTTTTCATTTGCAGGCGGAATCCCGGGTCCGCTGTCCTCGACGCGAATTTGCAGCCGATCGCCGTGACGCTCAGCCGAAATAATCAGGCTTCCCGCTTTAGTTCGCCGAGAAATGCCGTGTTTAATCGCGTTCTCGACAATCGGCTGGAGAATCAGGTTCGGAACCCGCGCCGCGAGCGTTTCCGGGTCGATGTTCATCCTGACCACGAGCCGGTTCTGAAACCGCACGCTTTCTATCTCCAGATAGTGCCCGACAAAGTCCATCTCCTGTTTGAGCGAAACTTCGTGGTCGCCGGAATTCTCCAGCGTCATGCGCAGAAAATCGCCGAGCCGGGCGACCATTTTATCTGCCGCTTTTTGATCTTTGTATATCAAAGCGGAAATCGAATTCAAAGTGTTGAACAGAAAATGCGGATGAATCTGCATTTTCAAGGCATTAAGCTGCGAGTTGGCAAGGGCGGCTTTCAGTTCCGAAGATTTTAACTGTTCGGCTTGAAAACGCCGGTAAAAGTCGACCACGTAAATACTGCTCAACAGAAAACAATACGTCGGCAAATCCAGAGCCCACCTTGCAATGGTTATCCTTAATATAAAAGCCAAAAAACCGCCCTGTTCGGCAACTGGTGCCGGATCAACAATTTTAACGAAGATGAAATGAATAGCCGTGTGAAGCAGTAGAAAAATAACTGCCGCAATAATGTGTACAGGTAACAAGCGCCGCCAATTTCGCTGCTCGAAGCGGAATCGTTTGGCGAAGAAACCGATTAGCGGCGAGAGAATTGCCCAGCTGTAAATTATCGCTTGCGATAAAAAGACGTTTTTCCATTCGAATGGTCGGGGGCGGGCTCCTTGAGCGTTGGAAAAATAGGTCAGACCCGAAAAGATAAATGCCAGCAAAATCCAGCCCGCCGAAAAAATTAGTATGCGCTGCAAATTGAACTTTCGCATCAAAATTCCATTAATATCCTTACAAAACAAATAGCGGTCGAACTTCGACACCGCCGTTTTATTTTACTAATTTCACTAACTTTAGCTAATAATTTACGGAAGTCTTTCGCAGCTGCGTCTGTTTTTTTATTACCTCCTATGTTCTCGTTTGTTTTTCGCACAGTCAATACATAAAGAAATCTTGAGGCAAAGTTAAAATCAACAACAGGTTTTCACCTCATCTCAATTTTTTTCACCCAATGTTTTTTCAATTTCGCCCTTCAATATCTCATGCTTTACCTTTCCCTGCCGCAGATAAGTTATCTCGCCTTTTTCGTTGTAAAGAATCGTGAAAGGCAGAGCGCCGCTCCAACCTCCGGCAATCGAGGAGATGAGCGTGTTTTCATCCGCGCTCGCGAGCAAATAGGTCGGCATTTCCGCTTTCATTTCGCTCAAAAATTTCGGCACACCAGTGTTTATTTCTTCGACGAAATCAAGTGAAATGGTGATAAAGTCGATTTTCCCGCGATATTCGGTGTCGATTTTAACAAGATCGGGAAATTCTTCGCGGCACGGACCGCACCACGTCGCCCAGAAATTAACGAGCAGCGGCTTACCGTTTGCTTTGAGAAGCTGTTTGATTTTCGCGTCGTCCGCTTGCGTAACCTTCGGCGAATTTGCCGCTGCCTGCGGTTTCGTTTTAGCAGGCGATTTTTGTGCGGGATTTTTTGTTTGCGCGCAGGAATTCGTAAGGAAGAAAAATGCGCAAAGAACTATTAAAATTGTGACGCGGAAAAACTCATTCTCCGCGCCGCGTCCCGTTTGTTTGGTTAAACTTAAAATTCTCATCATTCCAGCCTATGCGCGCTTGATCGAGCAGCCAAAAGCGTTTGTTTTGCTTGTTTTAATCGGTTCTTTACGCAATGCCGAATCAAAAGCGTCGCGCAGGTAATTGAGCGTCACATTTTTTCCCGAACGGTCATTGTCGAGCGCGCCGTGATAAAGCAAAACGTTTTTCTGATTGAAATAGTAAAACTCCGGCGTGACGCTCGCTCCGAGCTTGTCCGCCAAAACGTTTCCTTTATCAATCAAAACGGGGAATTTATAATCGGCTTCCTTTGCGCCTGATTTGGCATAATCTAAGGATTCGGTCGCATTCGAGTTGATGCCGATCAAGTTGATGCCTTTGGCTTTTAATTCCTCGGCGACTTGATTGATTCTTTCGTTGTAGGCTTTAACGACCGGGCACTGTGCCGAGACCCAAACCAAAACCGCACCGTTTTCGCCTTTTAATTTGTCAAGGGACTGCTCGGCGCCGTTCAAATCCGGCAAAGTGAAATTTTCCAGCTTTGCGCCGACCGGAAAATCATCTTTCGCGACGGCAACAGTTCCCGCGCGGCAGGCGTTTGTTGTTGAAACAAATGCCAGAAGCGCAAGAATCATTACCAGAGAAATGCTTTTTCGTCTCATAGAAATTTGCTCCTTTTTATTCAGTTAACAGGGCTACCTTGAAAAGAACCGGGCGGCGAATCATTGGCAGCCCTTTCGTCATTTTATTGTTTGACGAAAACGCGCCTGGACCTAGACCTGGGTTTAGACGCGTCGTTCGGATTTTCCGCAACCATTTCGATAGTCAGTGTTTTTCCGTCCGCGGAAAGTATCCAGCGATGGTTGGCTCGAACAGTGGCTTCGCCGCCGTCAGGCTGGTTCACGACGAATTCTTCCGTCACGTCAAAGCCTTTCCCGTCAGCCGTCAACTTCGAGACTCTTTTCGCGTTTTTTGCGCCGCGTCCCATAGTAAAATCGGTTTGTTTGCCGTCCAGAACGTAAGCGTCTTTGCCGACGCGCTCTTCCCCCTCTCCGACTTTGGACTTTGTTTCTATCTCAACCCGATCACCATTTTGCGTGACGGTCATAGTTTGCATTAATCCCGGCGGCACGTTTGCGCTTTTGCCCGCATCGAGCGTCCAGACGCCGCTGAAATCCGATTGAGCGGCGACATTTCCGACGCCGAAAGCGAAAACCATGACGGCGACAATTCCAATTAATAATTTGTGTTTCATTTCTTATTTCTCCTTTTGGTTTAGTTTTTAGTAACGTAAAAACCCTTGCTTTCAATAAGCATTAATTCCGTAGGTTTTAGCTAATGATATATGTCACAAAAAAGCCTTTGAACAGGTTTGTGACGAATCGGTATAACAAAGTAGCGGATTTGCGGCAAAATGGGATTAATGGGGTGGCGTATGAAAATCCGAGTGTTCGACCAGAAGATTCATTTCATAATTTCCTCTAGGGAAATATACTTTTTGAAATGAGGCTAGCATGTCCAAAAACTAGTGTTTTCGGACACTTTTATATTGAGAAATATATCGCTGATAAAATCAAATATTTGAGATTAAAAATTCAAAAGTTTTTTGGACATAATCATTGATGCATCACTGCTAATCGGTTTATCACAAATTTTCTGTTTAAGTAAAAACTTTTTTACAGACAGTAAATTTCCGGATAAAATCTTTTTTACAAAAAAACGCTTGTAAATTAATATTTTTTAGGTGTTTATAGTAAATTTCAATAATTTTTAGAAATTTCGGTCATCGAAAATAAAAGACTTAGCGCATTTTCAGGTAAAAACTTTATTACACACAATCATCTTGTGATTGTATGAAATAAAGTTCTTACCTCTGTAATAAAGTTTTTAACTAAAAACTGTTTCTGAACCTTTGCTTGTAAAAAAGTTTTTATCTATGCAGCAAATTAGTCGTTATCTTTTCACACAGAAATTGCTGTCTAATCATCTGTGGAGAAAGACCAGCCAAAATGATTAAATTGATTAGCTGTCGGAAAACTACAGTTTTTGGTCATATTAGTCGGCAGATGAAAGTTATGATATTGATAAGCACTATCAAAGATAAAAAACCAATATGGTCGTGCTCTTAATAGAATCAGTTTGATTTAGCACTACAACAGTTAAATTCCATAAATTAAAATCCTTCTAAGAACTTATTTCACAAAAAATTCTTAAACCCCGACAATTTTTTCGTCGCCTGAGCGATATTTTCAAGCCAATAGCAAATTTCTTGTAATAATGTAAAAAAAGTCTTGACTTAAAATTTTAAGCTGTGTTACTTTCTGTTCACCGACCATAAAGATCATCGCCTCTTTGGTTGCATACAAGGAGTTCAGGGAGATTCTTTTAACAAAAATAGCAGCTCCAAATATTTTTTTTAAGAATATTCGAAGCCGGATAAATTCAGTCTTGATAATTTGAACCGGACAGAAAATGAAAAATCCCGTTAAACTGCTCCTGTTCATCTACAGGAATAAGTAGGAAAGCTTAACTCGCAAGATATTCGCAGTATAAATCTCGCTTCCTAAGCCGTCCCGTCCTGAAAAGCAAGTCAAATATATCGGAACAGAGATTTTGCGTAAAAGTCTTTTAGTCTTCGTGTGTCTTAAAGGCAAAGATTTAAAGCTTTTCCTGTAAACCAATCAATGTCTCTAACCGATTAAACAAACAAAACTAAAGAAATCTATGCCCGAAAACACAGAAAGCCGCCCGAACCGGAAACATGAGGCTTCTAATCCGCTGACGTCTAAGTCAACAGGTACGACCAAAGATTATTGCAGATGAAATTATCCGTATATTCAACGGTCGCCGAATACGGCGCTTGAATATGTTTGACCACAATTAGTGTGAGTGTAAATTTATGAAAAATTACTTAAAGCTCTGTTACTCGCTTATCTTCTTTGTTACGGTCACCACCATCGGTGCGCAAACAAGTCTGAACAAAATATTGGATTACGACGACGACAACAAAACCGATTTGGTCGTTTTTCGCCCGAGCGAAAATGTCTGGTACGCCAAACTTTCCCGCAGCGGCGGTCTTTACGAGGTGTCTTTCGGCGTTTCCGGCGATGATTTTTTGACGCCCGGTAATTACGACACAGACACTTATGACGATATCGGCGTCTGGCGAAACTCGGAGGGAAATTTCTATTTTTTGAAAAGCACCGATGGAACTATGGGCACTGTACACCTCGGCTCTCCAAACGACGAACCGGTGCCGCGCGACTATGACGGCGACTCGATTACCGATTTTGCCGTCATTAGAAGAGAAAACGGACTTATGAGCTGGTATGTAATTCACTCCACGACCGGTCAGGTCGTCGGCACTAATTTCGGATTAGCTATTGATTACGCCGCGCCGGGCGATTATGACGGCGACGGCAAAACTGATATCGCCGTCGTCAGACCTTCACCGAACAACGGACAGGCAATTTTTTACATATTGGGAAGCAACGTCGGATTTTACGGCTATCCGTGGGGCTTGAGTAACGATTTGATTGTTCCCGGCGATTATGACGGCGACGGCAACACCGACCTGGCGATAGTTAGAGATACCGGAACCAACCTTCTCTGGGCGATACTTAACAGCCGCGATTCATCTTATTCGATTTTGTCATTCGGCATCGGCGGCGGCGATGATTTTCCCGTTCAGTCCGATTATGACGGCGACGGCAAAACCGATATCGCCGTCTGGCGCAACAGTACCGGAAGCTTCTATGTCTTCAGGAGTTCGGACGGAGCACTCGGCGGCGGACAATTCGGCACCGATGGCGATTATCCGGTTGCTTATTACGACGTTCATTAAACCAATTTCTGAAATTTTAGCAAAGGCGGAGAAAATAATATGAAGAATCTCAAACCAGGCTCGTTGTTTAATAACGTGAAATTAAATATCACTTTGGGAATATTAGTTGTAGGCTTTTTAGTCGGTTTATCGATAACGGCTCAGGAAAGCCAGCCGGCGCCTCCGCCTAATGAAGCGATGCCCCAAATCGTGCCGCCTAATCCGCCCAGTTTTTTGCGGAACTTTCTGCCGGGGTCCGTTACCCGGTCATTTCAAGAGCGGTCTGAAGAACAGCAGCCCGCATTGCTCTCAAGCAATAGTCAACCGGATGAGCAGCTTTCAATCCTGCTTGACGGTGAAACAGGATACGTCAAGGTTCCGCATAGCCCGACTTTAAATTTTTCTTCCAAATTTACTATCGAAGCGTGGGTCAAGCCTCTCGAAACGGGCAGGACTTTGGGAATCGTCGAAAAATATCAGAATGGCGTCGGCGGTTTTTCTTTAGCCGTCGCGCCGGAGGGAGTTTTACAATTTTCGACTGTCGGCAGAGAAAAAAACGAGCGTAATTCATTTTCCGGGTCTTCGGCTGTGACAGTCAATAGCTGGCATCATATCGCCTGTATTTTCAACGGAAACACATTGTTTATCTATCTCGACGGAAAATTAGAGACTCAGCGCGAATTGGCAAATCCGCCCGCCTTAAATACGGCAAATTTAACTATCGGTTTGTCAAATGATGAAAAAGGTCAGAAACAATTCTTTAACGGTTTGTTAGATGAAGTTCGCATTTCCAACATCATTAGATATACGGGTGATTTCAAGCCCGAGAGCAAGCTGGACGGCGGCGGCATTCTGGGTTTGACGGCGGGATGCTGGAGATTTACCAACCAGAGTTTTAATGACAGCACCGGCAACAATAATCATGGCGCAATGGTCGGAAATGTTTCTTTTATTAAAGAGTTGAATAACGATAACGGAACGAAAACAGACAGGTCAGGCGCCGATGAATCTCAGCCAATTTCCCCGCAGACGATAATCAATTTCGACAATGTAATCAGAGGAACGCTTTTGCACAACGTGTATCCGGGAGTTTCATTCTATGAAACAAACGGAAATGCGATGTTTGCCTGGGATGCAAATTGTAGTTACGGCGGCTTTTTACAGCCTTGTAACGGGCAAATCGGAAACGCGGCGAGAGCTAATTCGCCAACTCAGGACGTGGTTTTTAATTTTGACCAGCCGGTAGTTATATCAAATTTTAAAGTCCTCGCCGTAGACTCCTTCTATGGAGCGCTGATAACTCGAGGAAGCATGAAACAAGAAGGCGTTTACTATCCTTTTTCTTTAGTGTCAGAGGGGAGAGATGATCCGGTCGATGTCCATATCAGTCAATATAACTGTGGTCAGGGACTTTGTAATAAAGTTACTCAAATCGTGATTCATAATATAACGGACCCGGCAGGATTTGTTTACGAAGATTTAAATTATACGCCTTTTAACAATCCGACCCCGACCCCGACGCCGCCCTGTTTAACCCAAAGCAATGACAATTCGGACGCCCTGACCTGCGCTACGCCTACGCCGTCATCCACTCCGGTTCCTACGCCGAACGCACCAACTAATTTAGTCGCAACTCCCGATTCAGGTGAAATAAAACTTTCCTGGTCATGGAATCCGGCTAACCAGAATATTCCTCCACCAACGGGATATACAGTTTATCGCAGTAATTCACCGAATGGACCGTGGCAATTATTAATTAATTACGTTACTTTATATCAGGGATTGGCTTATAGCGATACCAAACACGATTTAAGAGTTGGCGAGTCTAAATATTACCGTGTCACAGCAACAAATCAGTTCGGAGAAGGCGGTCCGTCAAGCATTGTCAGCGGTGCTCCGCTTTCAGCCTGTGTCGGCGCCGCTTATACCCCGCCCGCTCCGCCGACGCCGGAAGGATTTCCTTTCAGCGCATACAAGTGGACGGGATACTATAAACTTGAACACGGATTCAGCGTGCGCGAAGTAGCCTTAAACGGGCGTTTGATGGCAAAGCACATGGGCATCCCATCCGTTATATTGACCTCCAGTTTAACCCCGAGTGATCCTGCCTTTAAAAATCTCGACCTGGATAATAGCGAGAGTCAGGGAGGTTTTGTCTCAAAACTGATTGAAATGAAATTTTTAAACGACACTCAGGAAAGAGCGGCTAAAATGTGGGCTAAATATTGTGTAAGCTCACCGTCAGGGCAGGAATCGTGGAAAATAAATATTGAATATAAGTTTAATCAGGAAGAACCGGACGATACCTGCGAGCCGTCCTCAGGGCTTCCCTGCGCTCGTTTTTACCCTTATGTTTCTTATGAATATGAAAGACCGCAGAAGTTTATAGTTCCACAATCTTCATCTATTCGTACGGTCATCGTTAATCAACGTCTCCATTTCAAAGAAAATAACGACGCGACGAATGTGGTAGCGTTAGTTCAGGACTGCGACAAACTTCACCTTAATTTATTTACGAATCCTCCACCCTACAGGTGTTATCCGAATGAATTTCCAATAAATGATGCCGGGACGGTTAACCCCGTTGACCTTGAAATGCGCAGAGTTATAGTTTCAACCGATTATCCGCCGCCTGATGTGATAAGTTCAAGCGAGCCCGGAGGATTTGCGGATAACATTCATCAAACCGGCGTCGAAGAAATTACAATGCCGGGAGTATTTAATAATCCCACACAATCAGCTGCCGGCTGCCCGACCTGTATTCACGACCATTGGCGCTGGACTGGACATTGGCTGACAAAAACTACGTCGGGTGCCAGCAATAAGCCGCGTACCTTTAGCGGCAAATATCTTATCGGATGGAACTATATTGACCAGCGGATACCACCTGTCGGCAGTCCTCTCACCTCTATGTTAGTAATCGGAGAGATTGTTAAATTTAAACCGGAGGAGTTCAATGCTCCGAATACGGATATGCTCGTTAATGACGAGAGAATATGGTCGAATGTTAGAATTGATAACACCACGTCCATAACCGATAGGGGAACGGATATTGTATTTTGGTATCACGCCGCGTCTTTTAGATTGCCGACCCTTGAAAATGGCGTCTACAAGTCCAGTGAATTGTTTCACGCTCACGGAGGATTTTTCCAGCCTGTCAGAGATCGTTTCAAGGACTTGCCGGTTAGTACTATCGGAAGCAACAGCACCTATAAACCTATCAACGTTAACGTCGAAAACTTTTTTAAACACCTGAGATTCGGCGAGTCTGTTACGCTAAGCGGGCTTCCGCCCCTAACTGCCCCTACCAATGTTCCGGCAAATTATTCGTTAATCAGCGGCTCGATTTTTAACATTTCCGTCCCGGGACAACGTCTGGTT
>JALZHR010000497.1 GCA_030860665.1 Acidobacteriota bacterium | reverse complement strand
CAATGTAGGTGAACTCATTTTCTAAAACCTCGCGCGGCAGAATTTTTTTGATTTCTGCAATCAACTGCGTTTTGCCGCCAGCCCATTTGAGAAAAGGTTTTGCTGTGGTTAATTTCATCTTTATTTTCTGCGTCAATTCATTATCGAAGAGCGAGTTTTATTTTATTGAAAATCCCGGATGTCTTTAAACGGCTTTTCCTTATCCGTAAAATCCGGTCGGTAATAATATGAAGCCGATTCGTATTCCTGTATAAAGCCTTCTTCCATCTCGAATTCTTCCAGCGCTTCGACGGCTTCAAACCATTCTCTTTCCGAGATGCGGCGCGAGAGCAGAATGTAGCGTGGGTCGGTCGCGGCTTTGTTCGTCGCGTAATACTGCGCCATCAGCGAAATTGCCGTTTTCGGGCTTAATTCGTCGCGAATCCAGCGCAGGGATTCGCGGATTTCCGCCAAATCGTTCGGCAAAACCAGCAGGCGAATAACCAAGCCGCGCTTTAACAAGCCGTTTTCGTCGTAAATTAATTCGTCGCCCGTCTGCCGGAACATTTCCTTTATCGCGGCGCGCGAAATGCGCGCGTAATCTCGCACTTTTGAATATTGAAAACCGGCGTCGCTGTCGGCGTATTTCAAATCCGGCAGATAAATGTCCACAATTCCGTCGAGCAGTTTCAGAACCTCGACCGAATCGTAGGCGTTCGTGTTGTAAACGATGGGCAAACGCAAGCCTTTTTCCGCCGCGATTAAAATCGCCCGCGCCATCTGCGGCGCGAAATGCGTCGGGCTGACGAAGCCGATGTTGTGACAGCCGCGCGCCTGTAGCTCCAGCATCATTTCCGCCAGCCGCTCGTGCGTGACCTCGTTTTTACGCTGCTCTTTCCACGTCTGCGAGATTTGGTAATTCTGGCAGTAAACGCAGCGCAAATTGCAGTTGCCGAAAAAAATATTGCCCGCGCCGCCCGTGCCGGACAAAACCGGCTCCTCGCCGAAATGCGCGGTGAAGCTGGAAACGATTGGCAGCCGTCCCGAATAACAGGCGGCGATTTCGTCTTTTAAGCGATTATTGCCGCAGTCTTTCGGGCAGACGGTGCACGACTGCAAAAGTTTTTCCAGCCGCTCAACCCTTGTCGCCAGTTCGCCTGTGCGCCAGAGTTTCGTGAATTTTGGCTCTGAATCTTCCTTCATTAAAGACATTTCGTTTGTATTTGGCGAGGACGCTTTCGGGCGCGACCGTGCGCGCCAGCTCCCAAGTGAAATCCATCTCGGCGTTGATGGTCGCCGTCGCCATTCGCGCCTCGCGCAGCATCAAAAGGCTGCCGTAAAAAAGAAAAACGATGCCGACCACGCCGACCGGAATCGGCATCCAGCGATAAATGCTCAGAATTCCGGCGATGGCAATCGTCACGCTGGTTAAAATAAAAAATCCCAAGCCGTAATAAAACGCGACCATCGCGCGCTGTAAAATGCGCGAGCGCGCCGTCACTTTATCCAGCAGCGCGATAATCACTTCCAGACGCTTGTCGTAAAGCGGAATTTCCGTTTTGTTTTCGACCACAATCAATTCCTGAAGCCTTTTTTCCAGCTCGCGCACGCGGTCGACGACGCGCCCCAGCCTGGTCGAAGTCGAAAGCACCAGCGAGCCGGTCGCCGAAATCAGCAGCGCGGGCGTAATCATCGCCGTCAGCAGCTCGATGGTCGAATTCAGGATGTTCGGATTGAGATTTAAGTCGCCGGCAGCCATCATATATGGATTCTAACGCAAAGACGCAAAGAGGCGAAGACCGAACGATGAATGATGAACGAGGAACGATGAACAAAAGAGAGATTTTTGGCTTCCGGGCGAGCCGGACAAGCTCTCTAATTCAAAATTTACAGCTCGAAATTCATAATTAATTCATCGTTCCTCGTTCATCATTCATCGTTTCCCTTGCGTCTCCGCGTCTTTGCGTTAAAATTTGCGTTAAAATTTAAATTTATGAAACAAGGAACAATCAAAATTCTGCGGCACGAAAGCGAGATTTTAAAAAACAATCCGCCCGGCGACAAATACGTGCGGGACGTTATCGTTTACCAGCCGCCCGGATACGAGGAAAGCGGCGACAAAAATTTCCCCGTCGTCTATTGTCTGACCGGATTTACCGGGCGCGGGCGAATGCTTTTAAACGACAGCGCCTTCACGCCGAATCTCGCCGAAAGAATGGACAGGCTCATCAATGAAGGCAGAATCCAGCCGATGCTCGTCGTGATGCCCGATTGTTTCACCTATTACGGCGGCTCGCAGTATATCAATTCGACAGCGACCGGAGATTACGAAGACTATCTGACGCGGGAAATCGTGCCGTTCGTCGACGAAAATTTCCGCACCGTCCGCGATAAAAACGCGCGCGCCGTGATGGGCAAATCTTCCGGCGGCTACGGCGCGCTGATTATGGCGATGCGTCACGCCGACCTTTTCGGCTTGGCTTGCTCGACCAGCGGCGACTGCTGTTTTGAATACTGTTACCAGCCCGGTTTTGCCCACGCCTTCCGCGCCATCCAGGGCGACCCGAAAAAAATGATGGAAAAGTTCTGGAACGAGGACGAAAAAAAGGGCAAGCACGATTTCGACGCGTTGAACACAATCGGAATGAGTGCGTGTTATTCGCCGAACCCGGATGCGGAAATCGGCTTCGATTTGCCGTTTGATTTGGAAACGGGCGAAATCCGCGCCGACATCTGGGCGAAATGGCTGGCGCACGACCCGGTTCACCTTGTGGAAAAGTCTGTGGAAAACTTGAAAAGCCTGCGCCTGCTCTATATCGACGCCGGAACGCGCGACGAGTTCGCGCTCGACATCGGCGCGAAAATTCTGTGCCGAAAGCTGCGCGATTTCGATATCCCGCACGTTCACGAAGAATTCGACGACGGGCATTTCAATATCTCCTACCGTTATAACCGCTCGCTCGAAATGATTTCTAAATCAATTAGGTCTTAGGTCTTCGGTCTTTGGTCTTCGTTAGGAATAATGCTCAAATTGAGCAGTAAAAAAAATCGAAGACCAAATACCGAAGACCTAAGACCAAATGCGAAGCATTTATGAAATTATGGCTTTCCAAAAACAGCGAAATCTCTCTGCGCGAGCAATTGACGCGGCAGATTATGCTGGCGATTTCGAGCGGCGATTTGCAGGCGGGCGATAAATTGCCGAGCGTCCGCGAAATCGCGCTGCGGCTGAAGATTCACCCGAACACGGCGAGCGCGGCTTACCGCTGGCTGGAAGAAAACGGCTGGGTCGAATCGCGCGTCGGCAGCGGCGTCTACGCGCGCAAGGTGACCGACGCGAAAATCAGCGAAACGGCGAAAGCGATTGAAAACGAGCTTGACCGCCTGATTTTATCTTTTCTGAACGACGCGCGCGGGCGCGGTTTTGAAAACAAGCGGATAAAAGCGCGGCTGAATTTCTGGCTGAAGGCTGAAAAACCGCAAAAAATCGTGATTGTCGAAAACGATTCGGAGCTAAGCCGCATTCTCGCCTGCGAAATCTCGGCGGCGATTTCCGCGCCGCTCGCGGTCGTCGATTCCGATAAAGCCGAAAGCGTCGGCTTCGCCCGCAATGCGCTGGTCGTTTCGCTTTCGGATTCGCCGGAAAATTTTGCCGCAGCGCCGGCGGCTTTCGTTCGTCTGAAATTAAATTCCGTGCAGGACGCGATGCGCGGCAGAGAAAAGCCGCGCGAAACCGATTTGGTCGGCGTCGTCTCGCACTGGGAAAAATTCCTGCGCTGGTCGCAGACGATGCTCGTCGCCGTCGGCATCAGCGAAGAAAATCTGGTCGTCCGCCGCGCGGGCGCGGAAGGCTGGAAAAAAGGGCTGGATTCGTGCAGCTTCGTAATTACCGACAGCCTGACGGCGAAACATCTGGCGGCGGACGACCATATCGAAAAGCGCGTCTTCCAGCTGATTTCGCCGGAGTCAATCGCCGAGATACAAAACTATCTTAAATAAATTTACGTAAAATCATCGCGGTTTGCTTATAATCAAATGAGAAGAATTTCACCGCAGAGACGCCCGAGACGCGGAGAAAAGAAGTAGGCACGAACAAAAAATGATTTTATCTTGTCTATGCCGTTTAAATTTTCCTCGGCGTCTCAGCGTCTCTGCGGTTCAAATTCTCCGAAAATAAATGTTTCAAGCAGGGCAAAAATTCGGCAACTACGTTTTAATCAAAAAGCTCGCCAAGGGCGGCTTCGGCGAAGTCTGGCTGGCGGAAAAGCGCTCGCAGTTCGTGACCAAAAAAGTGGCGGCAAAACTGCCGCACGCCGGTCAGTTTAATTTTGAAGCCATCCGGCAGGAAGCGACGCTGTGGGAAAAAGCGAGCGGGCATCCGAACGTTTTGCCTTTGATTGACGCCGACATCTACGACGGTCAGGTCGTTATCCTGAGCGAGTATATCGAGGACGGCTCGCTCGCCGACAAGCTCAGAAAATACGGCAGGCTTCCCGTCCGCGAAGCCGTCCGCATCGTCGTCGGCGTGCTCAACGGCTTGGAATACCTGCATTCCAAAAGCATCATTCACCGCGACATCAAGCCCGCCAATATCCTGATGCAGGGCGACACGCCGCGCCTCGCCGATTTCGGCATCTCGCGCGCGGTCGAAACGACGATGGTCAGCTCGACGGTTATCGGCACGCACAGCTATATGTCGCCCGAATCGTTTGAAGGCGTCCGCAGCGTGCAGACAGACGTCTGGTCGGTCGGCGTTCTGCTTTATCACCTGGTGACGGGCAGGCTACCGTTTCCGCTCGGTCAACCGTCCGAGATTATGTATGCCGTCCTGATGCGCGCGCCCGACCCGCTGCCGGACGAAATCCCGCAGCGGCTTCAGCAAATCATTTACAGGGCGCTGGAAAAAGACCGCAACCTCGCCGACGGAAATCCGCCGCGTCGTTACCAGAGTGCGGCGGCGATGCGCGAGGATTTGGAGAGCTTTCTGGAATGGTTCGCGACCGAGCCGCAGCCGTCGCCGTTTGAAACCGTCAAGGTTTTTCCGACCGCACAATCCGCCGAGATTAATACGCGGATGCGAATTCCGCTCAAAACCGGCGGCGTAAATCCGCTGAAAGATTTCAGTCGCGCTCTGGTCAGCCGCAAGCTTTCGACGACCGCTCTTTTCTCGCTGCTTTTAGCCGTCGGCGCGGCTGTCGTCCTGCTGGCGGTTTTTCTGGGCAGCCGTTCGTCTTCGACGGCTGTAGTCGTTCCCGATTCGGCGAATATAAATCCGTCAGGCGTAAATTCGGCGAATCCGTCAATCTCGAATTCTGCGCCGAACCCGGCGGACGCGGACAACACCGCCATTCAGCCAGCCGACGACGCGGCGATTCGCGCCTCCAAAGAATTTCACCGTCAGGGGAATAATTACTACTCGCGCCGACAGTTCGATAAAGCGATTGAGACCTACACGCTGGCAATCGAGCTTAACCGCAACGATTTCGCGCTTTACAACAATCGCGGCGCGGCTTATCACGCTTCGGGCGAGTATCAAAAGGCAATCGCCGATTACACCAAATCCATCGAGCTTAATCCTTATTATTTTTCCGCCTATAACAATCGCGCCGAAGCCTATAAAGACATCGGCAGCATCGAACAAGCCGTCGCCGATTACCGCAAAGCCCTGGAAATAGACCCGGAAAACAAGCTGGTGAAAGATAATCTGAAAAGGATTCAGAAGTGAGAAGAGCTTTCATCACAAGGGCACAAGGAGCACAAAGAAAAATTAACAGGAATGAGTAGGCTTCGCGGCTTGATATGCAAGGATAAGAAATTGATTAAAAATCTCTGTGTCCTCTGCGGCTGAATTTCTTTCGGAAAGCTACACTACAGTTTATCGGTCACGCGGCGGACTTCGTCCTTCATTCTGCCGGAGAGCATAAACCACATCATTTTGTAGTCGGAGATAAAAGACCAGAGCGGGTATTTAAAGGTCGCGGGCTTGTTTTTCTCGATAAAAAAATGCGAGAACCAGGCGAAACCGTAGCCCGTCAGCAGACAGAGCGGCAGATAATACCACGCCCGTATCTGGACGAACCAGACGAGCAGAATCAAGCCGAGCGTCGTTCCCGCGAAATGCAGCCAGCGCGTTGCTGGATTGCTGTGTTCGAGGACGTAGAAATCCCAGAATTCGGCGTAACTGCTGATTTTCTCGTCGCCCGTCGCCATAAATCCCGCTTCACCTCATCGCCGAGACTAAAAAGACCGCCGCAAAAAAGCCGACAACCGAAAGAATTCCGCCGACGAGGATAAAAGCCAGAATCGAAATCAGCGCCGACACGAATTTATTCAGAGCCTGTTTCGTCGCCAGGTAATTCGCCAGAAAAATGCTCAGAACTCCCGTGATTATCGAAAAAACCACGCTCCAGACGATAAACAGCACCAAACCCGGCATAGCCTGACTTTCGCTAAAACCGTTCAGCGACATTATCAGCGCGAAGAACATAAAAAAGGCGATTCCCGCGTTTGCCAGCGCCGTGATTAAAAATGCAGCTATTTTCATAAGCGTAATTTACGAAAGCAATCGGGCGAAATTTACGAGAACAATCGCCCGTAGTTTTCCGCCGAAACCGGCTCGACGCGAGCGAGCCGCATATTTTCTTCGACGTGTTTTTCCCTGCCCATACCGACCAGAGCCGTCGTGACGAACGGCGTCGAGCGGACGAATTGCAGGCTGGCAAGAGCGTCCGTTTCGGGATTTCCGAGCGTTTCGCGAACGTTCGCGGGCAGATTCCGCGCCAGCTTGCCCTGCAAAATCGAGGCGCTGCAAACGACGGTCACGTCCAGATTCTGCGCCGCTTCGATGGTCGATAAAACCTGCCCGCCGAACTGCTGGTTCGGCAGAAGCAGGGCTTCGGGCATCGCCAGATTAAACGGCAGTTGAATAAACCGGAAACCGTGTTGCCCGCCGCCGATTTGCCGCGCGATGTTCACCATTTTTTCGAGCGAGTGATAGCCGTTACTGCCCGGATGCACGCGAAAACCGTTCCACGTCGCCGCGCCGTAAAATCGCAGTTTTCCGCTTTCTCTGAGCCGTTCGAGCCGCTCGAACGCCCGCGCCAGCCGCGCCTCGAACGCGCCTTCGGGAATTTCGGAAAGCTGCGATTCGGGATTGTGCAGGTAGAAAACGTCGAGACATTCGAGATTCATATTTTCGAGCGATTGATTTATCTGGCTTTCCAGATATTCGGGCGTCATACAATGACTGCCGCCGACCAAATCGTCGAAGGTCGCGATTCCCTTCTCGACAAAATTTTCCTGAAAATACCGGCGCACGTCGCGCGGCGGCTCGCCGTTGAACGGCAGATAACCGGCTTTTGTGCAAACGACGATTTCGTCGCGCGCAAAGCCTTTTTCGGCTAAAGTTTCCAGAGCTTTCCCGATGTTTCGCTCGCTGCGCTGAAAGCGATAATTTGCCGCCGTGTCAATCAGGTTTCCGCCCGATTCGACAAAGCGCGCAATCGCGCCCGTATAGCTTTCATCGGTCGCCGCGTCCCAGTTTCCGAGATAAGTTCCGATGCCGATTGAGGAAACCGTCAAGCCCTGCGCCTCGCGAAAATGTCCGCTCGCCGCGATGTCTCTAAACCTTTCGGCAAAACGCCTTGTGCCTTCCGCTGTCGCAAATTTTTCCGTCATTAAATTATTTTTTCGATAATCCGCACGATTTTCCCTAAGCCATCGGCGTCCGCCTGCGAAAAATCGTCGAGGCGGTCGCTGTCAACGTCGAGCACGCCGAAAACTTCGCCCGACGCGTCGAAAATCGGCAGAACGATTTCCGATTTCGACAAAGAGCTGCAAGCGATATGACCGGGAAATTTTTCGACGTCCGGCACAATCACCGTCCGCCTCGTCGTGTAGCAATGCCCGCAGACGCCCTTGTCGAAATCAATCCGCGTGCAGGCAATCGAGCCTTGAAACGCGTTCAGAACAAGCTGATTCTCCCTTTTCAGATAAAACCCGACCCAGAAAAACCCGAACGCTTCTTTTAACGCGGCGCTGATATTCGCCAGATTCGCGACCAAATCCGTCTCGCCCGACACGAGCGCCTCAATCTGCGGCGCGATTTCGTCGTAAATCACACGGCGGTCTTTCGTCTTTGAAAAAGCCAAACTTTCTGCCATAAGTCAGAAGTTTAGCAGAAAATGACAATCAATCGAAATTAAGCTTTTTGATAGTTTTTAGCGGCAAATAGAGATGAAATCGGTTGTCCTGTAGTTCTTTAAAACCGTATTTGAGATAAAAGTTTTTCGCGCTCTCGCTTAGAGCAACTACTTCGACCGCATAAATTCCAAGTTGTTCGGCGATTTTCGACACTCTTTTTAAGGCGTCAACCAGCAAAATCTCGCCCAATCCCTGACCTTTCGCCTTTTTATCAACCGCCAGACGTCCGAGATGCGCGACGGGAATCGGATAGCGCGGAAGATTTTCGGGAATTTTTTCAAAGGTGACGGAACTGCTTGAAAGCGTGTAATAACCAAGAATTTCTCTGTTTCCCGTTTCGACAAGGACGAAGGTTTTGCCCAAGCCTCGCTCGTCATTTTGGCGCGCAAATTTTTTCAGAAAATCGTTCAGGCTTTCTTCGCCGCAGTCAAAATTTTCGCGATCGTGCTGTTTAGTCAAGGATTCAATTTTTAATATCCTATTCATTTGTTCAGCCTGTTTCGCATAACACCTTTAGGTAGCGCGATTTGTTATATATAACACATAAAATCGAATATATGCAAACTTTTACATAATCAAATATGCTAAAAAAGTTGCTTTTATGTATAATCTTGGAGATTAGCCGCCTTTAGCAACTGTAATTTCTATAAAATTGAAGTTTTTTGTGATTGCTGTAGGATTTTCTTGCTACTAATTTTTGTTTTGTTTCAATTGCCTCACTTTTTTCTTTATTTTACTAGAAAATATCATTTTTTAATTGACATACATAGTTATCCTTTGTACTATAACTCTTAGTATTTCATTCAACAAACGCTTCGGAGGTTACTATGAGTGAGAGTGGAACTGAAAAGGAAAAAAGAAATGTTCATAGGAGTCCACAGTTTCCAATATTGGATTTAGAAGATGCACTGGGCAAAACAGATATTATTTTCAAGAATGATAGAAGAGCATTTACAACCGCTGAAGCTATTTTAAGCCATCTTGGTTATGAAAATGCCAAGAGAGCAGGTTATCACGGAAGAATTATTGCAGCTTTAAAACACTTTGGTTTTTTAGACGAAGAAGCGAATAAACTAAGAGTGTCTGAAACTGCATTTAAGATACTACATCTTCCAGAAGAGTCGGAAGAGCGAAATCAACTTCTTAAAGAAGCAGCATTATTACCAAATTCCTTTAAAAAACTATGGGATTTTTTTAATGGCGAAATTCCTTCTGATAAAACGCTAGAAAGCCATTTGATTATTACTGAAAAATTTAACCCAGATAGTGTTGAAAAATTTATAAAAGTTTTTCGACAAACAGTTATTTTCGCTAAATTAAATGGTGAAACCGTAAATGGACAAACCAATCTGGAGAATGAAACTTCACTAGTTAAATCTGAATCTCCAGAAGCAAAAGAAAATGATAGTAATACTAAACTTAATAGCGGGAATAGCTCCGAATATGAGCTAAAAAATGACGAAACAATGATGCGATTTCCAATATCAAGAACAAGCGAAGCTCGCGTCATTTTCACTGGTCAGGTTACTCAGGAAGCAATTAGAAAACTAAGAACTCTTTTAGAAAATATTGAGGACATCTATCCGACAAAAGAAGAGATTGAAAATGAGAAAAATTCATCTGCAAGTCTTTTTAAGGGCTAACCTTTTTCTTATAAGTTTTTAATGCATTCTCTAAAGCCGTATTAGGCTCATCTTCACTTTCCAGCATTTGCAGGAAAAGCTCCTGGTCGCGCAGCGAAAGCTTTGTTTGCCGGTTTTGAGAAATCACTTCCTGTGCGGATTTTATTAGAGTCGAAACGGCAAAATCGCTGACCGTCTGTCCTGAGAGGCTTGCTGCTTGTTCAATTATGGCTTTACTCTCGACGGAAACTCTAAAGTCCAGTCGAGTCTTATTCTGTTTTTTTTCTTTTATCCCGTCTGTCATATTCTTCTTCCGGTCAAATGTTATCATTTTGTCCGGCGATTTGCCACACAAAATCTGTTTTTATGTTCTTGCCGTTTCACTATGGTAAATTAGAAGTAATGCTGGAAAAAGAACTCGAAGTCGCCGTTGCGCTGGCGCGCACGGCGGGCAAAACAATTTTGGAATTTTATGCGCTGGACATCATCGCCGAAGAAAAGCTGGGCGCTGACAATTTCTCCGAACCCGTAACCATCGCCGATAAAACCGCCAGCCGGATGATTGTCGCCGGTTTGGTCGAAGCCTTTCCCGAGGACGGTGTTTTGTCCGAAGAGGAAACGGACGTCGTCGAGATACGCTCGACCAGAAAACGCGTCTGGATGATTGACCCGATTGACGGCACTTGGGGATTTATCAAAAAGGACGGCGATTTCGGCGTGCAAATCGGCTTGACCGTCGGCAGCGAGGCGATTTTAGGCGTCGTATACCTGCCGGTTCACAACACGCTTTATTACGCGGCGAAAGGCGCGGGCGCGTTTATGGTTCAGAGTGAGGAAGCGCCGAAGCGGCTCGAAGTCTCTGACAAAACGGATTTTACGGAAATGCTGCTGGCTTCGAGCCGCAATCACCGCAGCCCGAAAATGCACCGGATTATCGAGGATTTCGGTTTCCGGCAGGAAATCCAGCGCGGCTCGGTCGGCATCAAAATCGGCTTGATAGCGCAGCAGCTCTGCGATTTGTATATTCATCTCAGCCCGCGCACGAAATTCTGGGACACGTGCGCGCCGCAGGTCGTGCTGGAAGAAGCGGGCGGGAAAATGACCGACCTTTTCGGCGACCCGATTCGCTACGATTTGCACGACGTGCAGAATCACAACGGCATTTTAGCCACCAACGGCGCGGCGCACGACGAAACGGTTCAGCATTTAAAACCGCTGCTGAACGAGTTCGGACG
>JALZHR010000488.1 GCA_030860665.1 Acidobacteriota bacterium | reverse complement strand
GCGATACTCGGTCGACTGCAAAAAGGCATTGATGCTGTCGTTGTAGCATTGCGAAACATACGTCGGGTTTCCGCCGCTGTTGGCAACGCAGTTGTCCAGGTTGCCGAGCCAGAAGTTATAGCCCGGCGTGTCCGCCCAGCGCTGGAGGTAGATGCTGTACTCCAACAGGATAAAGTCCTCGTGATTGTAAAGTTCCCAGCCGTTCGTCAGCGGCAGACCGAAGGTGCGTGACTGCTGGCGAAATTCCGGCTTGTCCCACATCCGGCGCGACATCTTTACACGCTCCGTGTTGTAGCAGGCAAGGTCGCCGTAATGCAGACACGAATGAAGCGGAGCGACGTCGCTTGCCAATTCCCCGCCCGTCGGCTCGCGAAACAGAAAATCTCTGTACTGCTGCCGAACGAAAAACATCGGCTCGTCAATCGGGTTAGAACACGGCGGTGGCGGCGGCTCGCAATCATAACAAACAGGCTCTTCTTCAATCGGACGAATCTGAGCCGTCGACATCTGAACCGCGCAAAGAGACAAAATCAAAGCTAAAAACAAAATCGTAAATCTTTTCATTGAAACTCCTTTTTATCGGTTAGCCTTTGCTGAACGCTAACTTGAAAATGAGGTCGCCTGCCCCGGCGACCGCGAACTGCTCTCACGCGCTGCAAAATTTACACGCACTCTTAAACTGCAAATCCTGCGGGCAAAACGCGATGAAATTGAACATTCTCATTTCCTATTCATCGAAGCCTAACGGGGGATACTTCTAAAAATGATGAATGATATGCTTTAGGATAACAATAAATATTTGTTACAAATGCTAACAAAAAGGAAGATAACAAATATTTTGTATCAAGCGAAAAAATTCTACTAATTTATTTTAATATTGTCAAGAATTTTTTTTTCGGCGTCCTGCGTATGAAGTTTCAATCTGAAAAGTTCATTCTTTAATGCGCAACGGAAACGAGACTTTTTCTCCGAAGTTTAGATATGAAATTGCGCGGGCTTTTATTTTCCGAATATCCATACAACTTTTTAATTGAAATTGAAAACTAATTTCAATTAGGATAAGATAACTGTGGCGAACAGCGAGATAAGAATGAACAGCGAAAACACATCCACACTGGCGAGTGCGGCGGTCGGAACGGAAGCGAAAGTCAAAAATATAATCGGCGAAACTGCGGTCACGCGGCGACTGATGGAAATGGGCGTCGTGCCGGGCGTTGCGGTTCGCGTCGTCAAAACCGCGCCTTTCGGCTGTCCGATGGAAATTCGCGTGCGCGGCTACAACCTGGCGATTCGCCGCAGCGAGGCTCAGGCAATCGAGATTCAAACCTCTAACGAGCAGTCCTGAGTTTGTAATGAATTATCAAGAATTAACCACCAAAGAAAATATAAGCTCAGGCGGCAACGGGCGGAAAAACAGCGAATCCGCCGTTCGCAGTCCGCAATCCGAATTGATAATCGCGCTGGCGGGAAATCCCAATGCCGGAAAAACGACGCTTTTCAACGCTCTGACCGGCTTGCGTCAAAAGGTCGCCAATTATCCGGGCGTGACGGTCGAAAGAAAGGAAGGCGTCTGGAAAGCGGGCGAAAAAAGCCTGCGGCTGATTGATTTGCCGGGTCTTTACAGTCTCGACGCGACTTCTCTGGACGAGCAAATCGCGCGCGACGTTCTGACCGGAGAAATCAGGGATTTGCCGGCGCCCGGCGCAATTGTCGCGGTCGTCGACGCGACGAATCTCGAACGCAATCTTTATCTGGTCACGCAGCTTCTCGAATACAAAATTCCGCTCGTCGTCGCGCTGACGATGATTGACCTCGCCGAAAAGCAGAAAGAAGAAATCGACACGCAGAAGCTATCGAGGCTTTTGGGCGTTCCTGTCGTCGCGGTTACCGCTGCGCAACATCTGGGCATCGAGGAACTCGCCGAAAGAGTTCTGGAAACAATCGACACGAAGCCGCAGATTCCGTTTGAATTAAGCTTTGACGAAGAAACTTCCGCCAACGCCAAAATCTTCGCGCGTTATAATTTCATTTCCAATATCGTTCAGGAAACCGTCAGATACGCTGACGGCAGCAGCGGCGGCAATCTCAACGAGCCTAATTTTTCGGAAAAGATTGACCGCGTTCTGACGCATAAGTTTTTCGGTTTGGTTATTCTGGTGGCGATTCTGCTGCTGGTTTTTCAGGCGATATTTTCGTGGGCGACCCTGCCGATGGATTTGCTTGACACAGGCTTCGGCGCGCTCGGCGATTTTGCGCGAGCGCAGATGCCGGAAGGCTTACTGACGGATTTGGTGGTCGACGGAATCATCGCGGGCGTCGGCGGCGTTCTGGTTTTTCTGCCGCAGATTCTTCTTCTTTTCCTGTTTATCTCGATTCTGGAAGACACCGGATATATGGCTCGCGCGGCGTTTTTGCTCGACAGGCTGATGAGCCGCGTCGGGCTTCACGGCAAGGCGTTTCTGCCTTTGATGAGCAGTTTCGCCTGCGCGATTCCTGGCATTATGGCGGCGCGGACGATTGAAAATCCCAAAGACCGGCTCGCCACGATTTTGATTGCGCCGTTTATGAGCTGCTCGGCGCGGCTGCCGGTTTACGCGTTGATGATTGCGACGTTTTTCGCCGGGCAGACGGTTTTCGGCTTCATCTCGCTCGGCGCGGTTTTGATGCTGGCGATGTATTCGCTCGGCATAATTACGGCAATCGTCGTCGCTTTTATTTTAAAGAAAACGCTGCTGAAATCGCCGCCGCCGCCTTTTGTGATGGAGCTTCCGCCGTATCGCCTGCCGAATCTGCGAAACGTTATGCAGAATATGCTGACGCGCGCCGGACTTTTTCTGAAACGCGCCGGAACGGTGATTCTGGCTATCTCGATTATCTTGTGGGCTTTAACGGCGTTTCCGAGAAGCGGGCAGCAGCCGGCGGTCAGCGGTCAGCCGGAGGTTGTCAGCTCAAACGGCGAGCAATCCGACAGCGGCGGCGAAGAACAAAAAACGATGGGCGAATCCGAGCAGTTGCAGAACAGTTACGCCGGTAAGCTCGGACACTTTATCGAGCCGGTGATTCAGCCGCTCGGTTTCGACTGGAAAATCGGCGTGGCTTTGATTGCGAGCTTTGCGGCGCGCGAAGTTCTGGTTTCTACGCTGAGCATTATTTACAACGGCGACAAGGAAGCCAACGAAGAATCCGAAACGCTGATGCAGTCAATCCGCGAGGCGAAAAAGACGACGGCGTGACGCCGGTCTGGTCGCCGCTGACGGCATTGACGCTGATGGTTTTCTTCGTGCTGGCGATGCAGTGTATGTCGACGGTCGCAATCGTCAGG
>JALZHR010000485.1 GCA_030860665.1 Acidobacteriota bacterium | reverse complement strand
CTGCTCAGAAGTCAGGCTGGCTTTACCGGCGTCCAATTCGGAATCTCGACCGATAAGCCCGTCGTCGGAGATTATGACGGCGACGGGCGAGCAGACCCGGCGGTTTACAGAAACGGCACATGGTATCTGCTCAGAAGCAGTCAGGGCTTTACCGGAATCCAGTTCGGAATCTCTACGGATTTGCCTGCCCCGGCTGATTATGACGGCGACGGCAGGACTGACCCAGCTGTTTATCGCGATAACACGTGGTATCTGCTCCAATCGACGCAGGGCTTCGGCGGTTTTCAGTTCGGCGCGGCGGGCGATAAACCCGTGTCGAGCGCCTTTGTGCCGTAGGGAAATAAAAATCAGGAGAGTTATGGAAGATAAGGAATTAAAGAAAAAACTTAAAAAATTCCGGATGTAGATGCCGGCGGCGACCCGATTTACAAAATCGACGCGGGCGCGCCGGGCAGAAAGGGAAACAAACCGGCTAAAAAAGGCTCTAAGTAAAGTAAAGCAGAACAGAGCAAAGCAAAGCCGCGCAATTAAAAATCAGACCGCTAAAGCCAAAAGGGCAGCCGATGGATAAGCACCGGCTGCCCTGAATTATTGAATGTCACCCTGCGCCCGCGACTATTCAACACTCAGACTCCCTGATTATTCATATTAAATGCCCGTTCAATTAACCGCTTCCGTCATTTTGACCGAAAAGTCCTCCCAATCTGACGCATTATAATAAAACCAGAAAACAGTCTCGCCGGTTAAGTGTTTTAATTTCAAGAGTTAGTCGTTTGGCACAGATGTTGTTATAAGAGCGACTGCCTCACCGCATTAGAGGCGAGCTTTAAATCCAATATCTATATTGAGTGAAAAATAAGATGCCAAACGCGAAACAAGTTCTTAAACTGCCCCGGCTTTTCGTCATTGCGGCGACAGCGGCGGCGATTCTCCTGGTCATCACGGGGTTTCCGGATTTCTTTTCCCCGGGCGGACGTGCCGGATTGGGCATAACGGTTTCGGCAAATAACGCCCCGAACCGAATCGAAAAGATTTCACCTGATTTGCGCGATAGAATCAGCGCCGCACAGAACGGAGACGAAATCGTCCCGGTAATTTTACAGCTTAACGGTCACCCGCGCGGACAGCTTAATTCTTTGCTCAATCGCAGCGGCGTGCAGGTGCGCGGTCGCTTCGACAGCTTCAATGCGATGGCGGTTGAGCTGCCCGCCCGCATTGTCGGCGAGCTTGCGGCTTTCGACGAAGTGGAAACCGTCAACAACGACAACGCTATGCAGGTGTTGGGACACATCACCAACACTACCGGCGCGGAACAGGTTCGGACGCAAACTTCGGCGGGCGGCGCGACCTATAAGCTCGACGGCACGGGAATCGGCATCGCCATTCTCGATTCGGGAATCTACGCCCACCACAGAGCCTTTGACGACTACAACAGAAACTCGCGAATAGTTTTCAGCAAGGATTTTACGGGCGAAAATAGAGTCGACGACCCATACGGTCACGGGACGCACGTCGCGGCGGCGGCGGCGGGCAACGGCGACGCGTGGAACAACAAATACACCGGAATAGCGCCGAACGCGAAAATTATCAATCTCCGCGTTCTCAACTCGCAGGGCATCGGCAGAACTTCGCAATTGCTGAGCGCGCTCGACTGGATTTACAAAAATCGCAACAACACGGAATACAACATAAAAATCGTCAATATGAGTCTCGGCACGCCCGCCGTCAACTCGTATCTGGACGACCCGCTGTGCGCGGCGGTGCGCAAGCTGGTCAATGCCGGATTCGTCGTCGTGACCGCCGCCGGAAATAACGGTAAGGACGCGGACGGAAACAAGCAGTACGGCTTGATTCACTCGCCCGGCAACGAGCCTTCGGCGATAACGGTAGGCGCGGCAAACGGTTACGGCACGGATTCGCGCGCCGACGATAAGGTCGCCACCTACAGCTCGCGCGGACCGACGCGCAGCTTCTACGTCGACGCTTCCGGTCTGAAGCATTACGACAATTTAATCAAACCCGACCTGGTCGCCGTCGGAAACAAAGTCATTTTCGCCGAAGCCATTCAGAACAGGCTGGTTACGGAACACCCGGAGCTGGACGCGAATCTTTACAATCCTTCGCATATGGAACAGATGTATCTGAGCGGTTCTTCGGTGGCGGCTCCCGTTACGGCGGGCACGGCGGCGCTGCTTTTGCAGGCGAATCCGAAGCTGACGCCGAATCTGGTCAAAACGATTCTGATGTATACGGCGCAGCAGCTCAGAAACTTCAATACGCTGGAACAGGGCGCGGGCAATCTGAACGTCGAGGGCGCGGTTCGCCTCGCCAAGCTCGTCCGCCAGGATTTGCCCAACCGTCCGGCTCTCGGCTCGCCGCTTCTCGCGGGTGCCGCGCCGACGCCGCAATCGACCGTCGGCGGCACTACCTTCGACTGGGCGCAGGGCATCGTCGTAAATCACGCGATCGTCAGCGGAACGAATCTGATTACCAAATACCAGAAGCCCTATGCGCTCGGGATTTATATGAGCGACGGTTTTACCGAAACCGATGACGCCGTCAATCTGAAAACGACGATGATGACCAACGGTCTTTTGCTCTCGGACGGAATTTATATGAGCGACGGAACCGTGCTCGGCAGCGGAACGATGTTTCTGAGCGACAATTACCTGCTCGGCAGCGGAATTTATATGAGCGACGGAATCTATATGAGCGACGGCGGGCTGTTGCTCTCGGACGGAATCTATATGAGCGACGGAATTTATATGAGCGACGCGACGGTTCAGAGCCAGACGGTGCTCGTGACCGGCGATTCTACCGCTCACATGTATTAAAAGGAGTGTTCAAGCCCCGGCGTTTAAAGTATTGGAGTACCGAAAATGAATAACACGAAACTAAACATAAGAAAATGGCTCGGCTTATTTGGCATTGTCCTGATGCTTCTGGCGGGCGCGCAGGTCGAAACGGCGCTGGCTCAGGGCAGAGATAAAAAAAGCGACAAGCTGAAAAAGAAAATGTCCCAGACGCCGGCGAACGATTACATCGACGTTATCGTCTCGCCGACCTCGAGCTGGTCGAACAGTCTGACGACGGATTTGAACAATAGAGCCGCCGTCCTGAAAAAATCCTACTCGAGCTTCACGTTCAAGGTTTACAAAATTAAACAAAGAGACATCGACTCCATTACGTCGCGCTCGGATGTCGGTTTTCTAACGGTTGACGATACGGTCAAAACGCTCGGTCACGTCACGCTGACGTCCGGCGCGGACAACATTCGCGCGCTGAACGGAACCGCCAGCCCGCTCGACGGCAGCGGCATCGGCATCGTCGTCGTCGATTCGGGCATCGACCCCAATCACCAGTCGTTCAGGGACGGTTCCGGTAATTCGCGCATCGTCTACTCGGCGGACTTCACGGGCGAGGGCATCACCGAAGACCCTTACGGTCACGGAACGCACGTTGCGGGCATCGCGGCTGGCAACGGCTTGCTGTCGCAGGGCGAATACGAAGGCATTGCGCCGAACGCGAAGATTATCAATCTGCGAGTGCTGAACAAAACGGGAACCGGCTCGGTCAGCAGCATTCTGGCGGCTCTCGACTGGATTTACGCCAATCGCGCCAACGCCGCTTACAATATGAAGGTCGTCAACCTCAGCCTCGGCGCAAACGCGCTCGATTCCTACACGCTCGACCCGATTTGCCGCGCGGTCAGAAAGCTGGTCGACGCCGGAATCGTCGTCGTCGCGGCTGCCGGAAACGAAGGCAGAGACGGAAGCGGCGCGAAAATCTACGGTCAGATTCACTCGCCCGGCAACGAGCCTTCGGCGATAACGGTCGGCGCGGTCAACACCTTCGGAACGGACGTCCGCTCGGACGACGTCGTGGCGACTTACAGCTCGCGCGGACCGACGCGCTCGTTCTACACCGATACCAACGGCGTCCGGCATTACGACAATCAGGTCAAACCGGATTTGGTCGCGACCGGCAATAAAATCATCGACGCGCAGGCTTATCAGAATTATCTGGTCACGAATAACCCGTCGCTCGACGCGAACACGAGCGGCAACTACACGCGGAAAATGATGTATCTTTCCGGCACGTCGATGGCGACTCCGGCGACATCCGGCGCGGTCGCCCTGATGCTTCAGGCGAATCCGAAGCTGACGCCGAATCTGGTCAAAACGCTTTTGATGTACACGGCGCAGACGATAAACGGCTTCAACACGTTCGAGCAGGGCGCGGGCGAATTGAACGTCGACGGCGCGGTTCGTCTCGCCAGACTCGTCCGCCAGGATTTAACCTCTTACACG
>JALZHR010000472.1 GCA_030860665.1 Acidobacteriota bacterium | reverse complement strand
TCGCTGCGCGATGTCGTAAACGAGCAGGCTGCCGCGATAAACGTGCATTCTGGTCGGTCCCATCGTGCTCATATTGCCCATCAGACATTGGTCGGTATTGTAATTGACCGCGTAGGCGATGCGCGTCCCGTCGGGCGAAATCTCCGGGTCGGCAGGCGGCACGCTGTCGTAAGTCACACGCTCGATGGCGTTTGTCGCCACATCGACCGAGTAAATTCCGTAATTTTCGGAGCTATTATTTACGGCGTAATAGATTTTCGTCCCGTCCGGCGACCACGACGGGTCGATGCCGCCGGAAGTTACGGTAATCCGTCTGGACGCGCCGCTGGCGACGGCGTTAACCACGTAGATGTAACTGTTTCCGCTACAGCTTTGCAGGCGACCGGCGAAGGTCGTGTCCGCACCGTAAACGTAGGCGAGCTTCGTTCCGTCCGGCGACCACGTCAGGTCGTTGACGAAAATCGAGCTGCTTTTTATCTGCGTCAGGTTTCCGCCGTTATAGTCGATGGTATAAATGCCGTAACTGGTGACGGTATTGGGCATATCGGCGTCCTGCGAACCGACTACCTCGGAAATTAAGCGAACAAAAGCTATCTTCGTTCCGTCGGGCGACCAGACCGGGCTGAAATCCCGGTTGTATCCCATATTAAAAGTTAACTGCTGAACGCCCGTGCCGTCCGGATTCATTTTAAAAATCGCGTTGCCGGACGCATAAACGATTTTCCCGTTTTCAGCGCGCGTCTTTACGGCTGAAAACGCAATCAAGATAAAAAACGCCAGGAGGAGAAAGCTTATTCTTTTATTTATGAATTTCGCTTCCGACGTTACCGCATTCAATTTAAGGTTCATTTTCTACCTGCCTGTTTCGATAAGATTATCTGCGATTTGAATTATATATATTTTTTGTCAGATGTCAATATAAATTTAAGATAATACTGCCATTTATTTTTTATACAAAAATATTGTCTGGACAGCAGCGCAGGCGGCGGCGCGGAATTCGGAGACGCGGAACGATAGAGGAAAAAGGGCTGGAATAATTGTAAATCGCTGTTTCAGACTGGAAAATCGTCGTCGCTCGACGAGCGGGCGGAAATCTCGCGCCTTTCGGCTCGAAACGCTAGCCGTCCCGGTTTTGAGACGGGCGAGTTTAGAGACTCGGAATCTGAGGATGAAATGCCCGGCTGGCGCGGCGCGAATCGCGTGCTCTCAGCCCGCACCGCACGAAAATCGAAGAGAAGAAAACTGTAAACTCCCGGCTAATTTGCCGTAAGTCTCGCGAAATAATTCAGATGATATTTGTTCGTCCGGTCGTGAATTGAAGGCTCGACTTACACTTCGGACTGCGCTTGCCGAATGTGCGCGGCGACCGTTTCGGTCAGCTTATGAAAGTCGTTCGGCTTGACGAGATAGGCGTTTCCGCCCGCTTTCAGCGCGTTTTCTATTTCCGCCGGTCGGGCTTCGCCGCTGAAAAAGATAATCGGAGTATACGGATTATAAAGGCGGATTTCGCGGCAGATTTCCAGGCTCGTCCGGTCATTGAAATGATTGTCCAGAATAATCGCGTTAAAACGGTTCCGGCGAATCTGTAACAGGCAGTCTTCCAATGAATCGCAGGCGATTACCTCGAAGTCTTTTTCCTCAAAGACGAATTTTATTAAATCGAGATTGTCTTTATCGTCGTCTACGCAAAGTATGGAGTGTTTTGATTGTTTCATTTCTTAAATCCTAAATCAGGTAATAAAATTGCGTGTTTAGGATTAAGCGGAACGAAACTCAATGCGAAAAGAAGCAATCGGGGAACCGGAAAAATTCTACCTGCAGAGTTTTTCCGGCGAATACAAAAAAGCTTGTATTTATTTCAATATAAAGATTATAACACGGTTAGCCCGATTCACCTACGAGAAAATCAACCCTTCATCTTTAAACATAAGGGCAAAGCCTTATTCTGAAATCACTTGCCTGCGTTTCCTAGCTTTGCGCCACGTCGTCACGCCTTCGCCGGTCAAGCTTAAAATCGTTTTGCGATTGTCGAAAAGCAGTTTCAGCCACGCTCGCTTGTTCATCTGCGGAAAATAAATCCCGCGAAAGAAGAAACGCGAAACCAGATGACTGATGCGATAGCCGATCGGCTTATCACTGAGCGCTTTGACCACTTCGGCGTTTCTTTCGGGGCTGTATGACCTCGACCAGGCGTTGATGGTTTCTTTTCGGGCTTCCTCAATCGTCATTTTCGCGGGCGTGTGCGCCATCACGAAAGGCGCGAATTCCAGCCAGTGTTTCGGGCGTTTGAGCCGTCCTTCCTTTTCGAGCCGTGTATAAAGCGGCGTGGCGGGAAAAGGCGTCAGCTGACCGAACACTGGAAGTCCGGGCGACCAGCTTTCGATTTGCTCGACGGTGCGCTCGCCGACGCCCGGCGTGTCGTTGTCCATTCCGAAAATGAAAGACGTAATCGCATAGATATTGCGTTTCGCCAGACGCTCCAGAACCTGCCGGTAATCGGCGGGTTTCGAGAAATTTTTGTTGACCGAAGCCATATTCTGCGGGTCGATAGATTCCATCCCGATAAAAATCCATTTGCCGCCCGCGTCCGCGATTAAATCGACCAGTTCTTCGTCGCCCAAAAGATTCGCGCTGATTTGCGCCACCCACGGCAACTGCGCGTCGGCGGCGATGATGTCGCGCAAAAGCGATTTCAGACGTTTTTTGTTGATGGCGAGATTGTCGTCGATAAAGAAAACGGCGATTTGCCCTTTTTCGCGGCGGGCGCGCTCTTTTAGTCTGAGCAATTCCTCGACGACGCTCTCGTTCGTGCGAAAACGAATCGAATCGCCGAAAAATCCCGTGACCGTGCAAAATTCGCAGCCGTAAGGACAGCCGCGCCCGGTCTCAATCGGGACGACGAAAAACTTTCCCCAGCCCGCGCCCATTTTTGAAAGAAAAGGGCGAAAGAATTTCGGCACGAGACTGAATTGCTCCAAATCCAGAGTTTCCCACGGAATATGCGGGTAAGGCTGCAAAGCCGGTTTTTTGTCGTTGCCTTTGGCGTCCAGCTCCGGCTGGTAAATGTCCTTCAATGTGCCGTTTACGGCGTCCTCGACAATCAAATGCCAGGTTTCGTCCGCTTCGCCCAGAGCGACCGCGTCGGCGTGGCGCTTTCCGCCGTCGCGTCCGAGAGCTTCGTCGGGACATTCGGTGACGTGCGGTCCGCCCATCACGACTTTTATCCCGGCTTCGCGCAGGGCGTCGGCGACGCTGTAGGCGCGCGCAATCATTCTGGTCATCGCGCCGATGCCGACCAGCTCTATGTTTTCTCTGCGGCAAAACTCAACCAGTTCCGTCCGGCTCATCGCTTTCGCGTTGCCGTCGATTAAGATTACTTCGTGTTCCTTCGGCGTCAACGCCTGAAGAAGAAACATCCAAAGATGCGGCATAAAATTGCGCGTAACGCCGTTGTCGGGATTATAAAGTAAAATTTTCATAGCTGGTCGGGCTTTGGGAAAAATTAAAGAAAGGGAGTTCTAAACAGTAAACTATTAATTTATTTACTGTTTATAGCATAAAATAGTCGAAAGCTACAATTACAGTTCATAGTTTGCAGCTTTCTTTACTGCCGCTTTTCTGTTTTTTTTGAAAAGCGGCTTGCCCGTTAAAAGTTCCGGAAATTTGCATCAGGCAAATTTCCTTCAGGTTAAATGCGGGAATGAACGAGACGGCGGACGCGATCGGCGAATAATACGTCAATCGTCCGCGTGTCGAACACGGTCATCACCTCGCCCGTTCCGAAGGTCGGATGCGCCATAACCTGACCGGCGCGATACGTTCGCGCCTGCTGGTAAGGGTCGCCCGTTTTAGTCGCCAGACCTTGAATCTTCGACAGATTCGCGCTCGCCTTAAATGTGCCGAGCAGCCCGCATTTCGAGCAGTTGACTCTGGAAACCGAGCCGGTTTTCGTCACGGATTTGACAATGTGAGCGAGCTGCTCATTACAGGCAGCGCAAAATTTTTCCACGTTTTCACCGGCGGTATATATTCGTTTATTCATCGGATGCTCCTTTTTGCGGGCTTTTGGTTTTCAACTAAAATCGCGTTTTCGTTTCGACGGCGATTATCTTCCTGCGCGGCGCGGGCGAAATGAACGAACGCCGACGCTTTTGACAAAGCCGTTCGGCTTCTTCGGCTCGTTTGAGCTCGCCGTCGCCGCCATAGCCGCTCCGCCGAAATCCGGCAGAACAACGCGTTTAACTTTTTGCTCTGTAAGGCGTTCGATGTCGCGCATCGCAAATTCTTCAATCGGACTCATCAGCGTAATCGCCTGTCCCTGATTACCGGCGCGTCCGGTGCGCCCGACGCGGTGCACGTAATCCTGCGGCGCTTCGGGCACCTCGTAATTGATGACGTGCGAAACCGAATCGACGTCGATTCCGCGCGAGGCGATATCGGTGGCGACCAGAACTTTTGTTTTTCCTTCACGAAACTCGCGCAAAGCCGATTCGCGCTGCGACTGCGAGCGGTCGGCGTGAATGCGGTTCGCTTTCAGCTCGCGCGCGGACAAAATGTGCGCCAGTCTCTCGGCGCCGCGCTTGGTGCGCGTAAAAACGATAACGCGCTCGTATTTATTGCTTTCCAGCAAATTAAGGAGCAGAGCCGTCTTCGAGGCGGGCGCGACCGGATAAACCACTTGTTCGATTGTCTGCGCGGTTTTATTCAGACGGCTGACTTCGACGACTTCCGGTTTATTCATTATCGAGCGCGCCAGTTCCCTGACCGGCGACGACATCGTCGCCGAAAAAAGCAGCGTCTGACGCGCCGCGGGAAGATTCCCGATAATCTTTCTGATTGCGGGCAGAAAGCCCATATCAAGCATCCTGTCGGCTTCGTCTAAAATGAGCGTGTCGATTTTCGATAGATTAATCGTTCCGCGCTCGACGTGGTCGAGCAGGCGACCGGGCGTCGCGACAACCACGCTGACGCCGCGCCGCAGCGCATCGCATTGCCGTTTCATACTGGCTCCGCCGATAACGCTGGCGCAGGCGAATTTATTCGGCGCAAGCTGGTTATAAGCCTCTTCGATTTGCGAAACCAGTTCGCGCGTCGGAGCAATTATCAAAACGCGGATTGTTCCGGCGGATTTTGACTGCTCGTTTAATTTTTCGATTGTCGGCAGCAGGAACGCCGCCGTTTTTCCCGTTCCCGTTTCCGCGCAGGCGATTAAGTCCGCGCCTTTCAGGATAATCGGAATCGCCTGTTTCTGGATGGGCGTCGGTTCCGTAAAATTGAGGGATTCGCATTTTCGCACCTGCGAAATATGCAATCCTAATTCTGAAAATTTCATTAAATTCCTTTTAATCTATTGGGCAAACGCTTTTATTTATTTAAGTTCGGTCTGCCTGAAAAAACAGATGCCTCCGGCTGACGTGTCAAGCC
>JALZHR010000465.1 GCA_030860665.1 Acidobacteriota bacterium | reverse complement strand
AAGAATTCAACTGATCTTTTCCAGCTAAGAGCGTCCGGGTGCCCTGCTTAAAGCGCAGGGAGAATAGGGAAGCGGGTGTGATTCCCGCGCGGTCGCGCCACTGTGAAGAAGGCAAAAGGCAAAAGGTAAAAGGCAAAAGTAAGGAAGTATTTTTCTTCACTTTTGTCTTTTACCTTTTGCCTTCCAATACTTTTTCCTTTTGCCTTCTAGTCTTCCTCGTCGTCCTCGTCCGGGTTATAAACTTCGTAGCCGCAATCGTCGTCGTAGTAATAACCTTTTTCGCGCTGGTCGCGGCTCCACGACGCCGCGTCGCCGGTCGCCGGTTTTTCTTCGACGGCTTCTTCCGGCGCTTCATCGTTTTGAGGCTTCGTTTTTTTGGTCATACTTCGTTTATAATCTCAACAAAAATCTACGGGCGGCAAATTTATGAAAACGAGAAAATATCTTTTAAGCTTCGGACTGGTTCTGGCTTCCGTCGTTTCGACTTATTTTGCGACAACTTCCGTCGCGCAGCAAGGCGCGCAAACTCAGCCTTCAGCCGCCGACAACGAATATCAGGTCGGCGCGATTCTTTTTATGCAGAAAGCGGCAGAATATCGCGCGCTGGCTTATCAGGCGTTCAACGTCGCCCGGATGCAGCTCGACGCCGACGAGAAAGACCGGAAAAAGCTGCCGAAGGCGGAACGCAGAAAGCAGCGCGCGGTGGTCGTGGACGTTGACGAAACCGTTCTGGACAACTCGCCCGCGCAAGCCGTGCAGGTCAAACGACGCCTGCCTTTTATACAGGAAAACTGGACGGCGTGGGTGAATATGCGAAAAGCGAAAGCGATTCCCGGCGCGATTGATTTTCTCAATTACGCGAGCCGCGAGGGCGCGCGGATTTTCTACGTCACCAATCGCATCGAAGTCGAAAAACAGCCCACCATCGACAATTTAAAGGCGCTCGGCTTTCCGGACGTTTCCGCCGAGACCGTCATCGTCAGGCAAACCGAATCGAGCAAGGAAGCGCGCCGTCAGGCGATTCTGCAAAAATACCGCATCGCCGTTTTAATCGGCGACAACTTGGACGATTTGTCGAACGTTTTCGAGCGTAAAACGGTTGACGCCCGTTTTGCCGAAGTCGATAGGGCGCGCGAGCTGTTCGGGCGCAGATTCATCGTCCTGCCGAACGCGATGTACGGCACGTGGGAAGGCGCGATTTACGAATACGGACGCCTGACCGAAGCGCAAAAAGCCGAAAAACGTGCAAATGCTCTGGAAACCTATTAAAATTCAATGTATGAAACGAACGCCCGAAGAAAAACTTCTGAATCCGAAGCCCGGAAGCAAAATCGCGGCGGCGAAGGAATTCGGCATTGATTTGACTTTGCTGGTTCGACAGCTAAGCCTCACGCCCGAAGAAAGACTGAAAGAGCTTGAACAGGAAATGGATGCTTTTGAAGAATTGGACAGACAAGCAAAACAGAATCAGAAAGTCAGGCGGAAATGATAAAAATTGAAACCGCGATTCGGGCGTTGACCGCCAACAATGTCGAGTTCGTCATTGTCGGCGGCATTGCCGTTCGCATTCATTCGTCGGCATACGTTACTTTCGACCTTGATTTTTGTTATCTGCGAACGAATGAAAATTTGAGGCGTATCGTCACAGCGCTCGCTCCTTTTAAGCCGCGCCCGAGAGATTTCCCTGAAAACTTACCTTTTGTGTTCGATGAAAGAACGCTGCAAAACGGCACGAATTTCACCTTTAAAACTAAAATCGGGGACATTGATTTGTTGGGCGAAGTGGCTGGCTTGGGAAATTACAAGGAAGTCGAAAGCGAATCGGAAACGAAACATCTTTTCGGATGTGATGTCAAAATTTTATCGCTCGAAGGTTTGATAAAAGCCAAGCGCTCTGCCGGTCGCGCGAAAGATTTGCTTGTTCTGCCCGAACTTGAAGCCTTGCGCGAGGCTTTGACCGATGATGATGATGATGATTAGCCGCCGCTTCCGGCAGCGCAGTTATATTTCCTTTAAAATCTTATGTTATCGAAAAAGATAATCGCCTTTTCCCTTTTTGCTTTCGCCTTTTGCCTCGTTTCTGCGGCGGCGGCGCAGGCTCAGGATTTGACTGTCCGCGACATTATGCGCGAGCCTTCGATTGCCGGAATGCGTCCCGATTCGGAAAAGCTCTCGCCGGACGGTCGCCGGATTATTTTCGCGTGGAACGCCGAAGGACGCGAGCCGCGCAATCTCTACATAGTCGATTCCGACGGCGGCGAGCCGCGCCTGCTGGTCAACGCCGAACAGAATTTTGAGGCGCGAACGCCGCAGCAGCCGGAAAACAAATTGAATTACGGCTTAATCGTGCGCGACGAATTCGTCAAAGCGCGCGAGAAAAATCTCGGCGGCGTCGAGTTTTCGCCCGATTCAAAACGCATCCTGTTTTTGCAGAACACGGACATTTACGTTCTGGAGCTGGAAGCGAAAGACGCGAAGCCGCGACGCATTACGCGGACGCAGGGCGCGGAAGTTTCGGCGCGCTGGCTGACGAACGACGGCATACTGTATCAATCGGGCGGAAACTTTTTCGTTTTGAATTTAAGGGAAACTTCCCTGATTCAGGTCACGAAGGAAGCCAATCCGCAGGCGTTCGTCACGATTTTCAACGCCGTCGGAAGCGAAGACGGGCGGCTTCTGGCGTATGCGGTTTCGGACGGCTCGCGCCAGCGCGCGCTTTTCGTGCCGAATTATCTGGACGAATTTACGCAAGCCCCGACGACGCGGCGCGGCTTTACCGACCAGAAAGTTTACGTCGCGCCGACGGACGGCAGCCGCGAAAAGCCTTTTGAGATAAATCTGCCGCGAGCCGAAGGCGTTTCGTTTATTCGCAGCGTGAAATGGGCGGCTGACAACGCGAGCCTGCTCGTTGACCGTATCGACCGCGACACGAAGCGGCGACAGCTTTTCTACGCTTACAACGTCGGCGGCAAAGCCGAACAGATTATTTTAGTGACCGAGGAAACCGACCCGAAATGGATTGCGCCCTTATCGAGAATCGTCGAGCCGCATCCGAAAGACGTTTCGCAGGTTCTTTTCGCCTCGGAAAAAGACGGCTTTAATCATCTCTATCTGGCGACTCTGGAAAAAAGAAAGCCCGAAGCGAATCCGTCGGGCGAGATTCGGCAGGAAAATCCTTTGGACGCGGGATTCACGACAAACGTTTCGATAAGACAACTGACGAGCGGCAATTTTGAAGTCGATTGGGCGAAATGGACGGCGGGCGGCAAACAAATCGTTTTCAGCTCCACGCAGGAAAGCACCGCCGGGCGCGAGTTTTACGTCGGCGAAACGCAGAAGCCGGAAGCCTTTCAGCGATACCAGATTCTTTCGGCAAACGGCGGAATGAAAACCAGCCCGCAGATGGATAAAGTGAACGCTCAGCCGACGCTGCTTTATTCGTCCTCGCAGTGGAATCAGCCGACCGAGCTTTACACGGTCAGAATCTGCCCGGGCTGTCGCGGGCTGAATGCGCCGCGGCGGATTACCGAATCCACGCCCGAAGGTTTTGGAAAAATCAACTGGAGCGCTCCGAAATTCATCGACATTCCGACGCGCGACGGCAAAACACTGAAAGCGAAAATTTATCTGCCCGCGGGTTTTAATCAAAAGCAAAAATATCCGCTGGTGATTTTCGTCCACGGCGCGGGCTACCTGCAAAACGTCGTCAACGGCTGGAACAATTATTACCGCGAGTTTATGTTTCACACGATTTTGACCCGAAAGGGCTACGTCGTGCTGGACGTCGACTATCGCGGCTCGGCGGGCTACGGGCGCGACTGGCGGACGGACGTTCACGATTTTCTCGGCGGCAAGGATTACGAAGACCACCTGGACGCGATTGATTTCGCGGTTAAAAATTATTCGGTAAATCCAAATAAAATCGGCGTTTATGGCGGCAGTTACGGCGGTTTTATCGCGGAAATGCTGGTGATGCGCGCGCCGGAAAAGATTGCGGCGGCAGCCGCTCTGCGCCCGGTCGCCGACTGGAAAAATTATTTCGCCTCGTCGCCCGTTTACACGGTCGAGCGGCTCGGTTTTCCAGACAAAAACCCGGAAGCCTATCGCCGCTCGTCGCCGATTGCTTACGCCGACAAGCTGCAAAAGCCGCTTTTGATTCTGCACGGCTTGGTGGACGACAACGTTCACGCGCAGGATTCGATACAGTTAATCGAGAAATTAATTCGGCTGGAAAAGACGCCTTATTTCGAGGCGATGCTGTATCCGTCGGAAAATCACGGCTTTCAGCGCCCGACCAGTTGGGCGGACGAATACAAGCGGATTTTGATGTTTTTTGAAAAGCATCTAAAATGAAACACGGGAATCCACCGCAGAGACGCGGAGACGCAGAGTTTTAAGAAAAATTATCCACAGATAAACACAGATACACAGCTTAGAAATAACATTTATCCTGTTTATCAAGTCGCGCAGCTTACTTTTAGTATATCTCCGCGTCTCTTCTGCGTTTCTGCGGTGAAAAATCAACTTATGAGAATTTTAATTACCGGCGGCGCGGGCTTTATCGGCTCGCATCTGTGCGAGAGACTTCTGGCGGAAGGTCACGAGGTCATCGCGCTCGACAATTTTTTCACCGGACGCAAACAAAACGTCGCGCATTTGCTGGACAATAAGAATTTCGAGCTAATCCGGCACGACGTGACCGAGCCGATTCTGCTCGAGGTCGACCAGATTTACAATATGGCGTGTCCGGCGTCGCCCATCCATTATCAATACAATCCGGTCAAGACGGTCAAAACCAGCGTGATGGGCGCGATAAATATGCTCGGTTTGGCAAAGCGTGTGCGCGCGCGGATTTTGCAGGCTTCGACCTCGGAAGTTTACGGCGACCCGCATATTCACCCGCAAACCGAAGATTACTGGGGCAACGTCAACTGCATCGGGCTGCGCTCGTGCTATGACGAGGGCAAGCGTGTCGCCGAAACGCTGATGATGGATTATCATCGCCAGAATCAGGTCGATACGCGCATCGTCCGCATCTTCAACACTTACGGACCGCGAATGCTGGAAAACGACGGGCGCGTCGTCTCGAATTTCATCGTTCAGGCGCTGCGCGGCGAGGAATTGACGATTTACGGCACGGGCAACCAGACACGCTCGTTCTGCTATGTCGACGATTTGGTCGAAGGGCTGATTCGCCTGATGAACACCGAGGACGAAACGCTTCATCTGCCCGTCAATATCGGCAATCCCGGCGAGTTTACGATGAACGAGCTGGCGAACCTGGTCGCCGAGACAATCGGCAGAGAAATCAAAATCAAACATCTGCCGCTTCCGCAGGACGACCCGAAACAGCGCAAGCCGAACATCGACCGCGCGAAAAATCTGTTAAAATGGCAGCCGACCGTTCCGCTGGCTGAAGGCTTGAAAAAGACGGTCGCCTATTTTGCGAAAAGAATGGAAAGCGCGAACGGCAGCAGCGGCGGTCATCAACAAAAGGAAACTGTTATAATGGAAGAGGTTATTGAAAGGCTGGACGAAGTTCTAAAGAAAAACAACTCAAAATAAAAAATAACTCTCCCGAAAACGAAGAAGAATTTTGAACAATAATTTATGAAAATTTTAATCACGGGCGGCGCGGGCTTTGTCGGTTCGCATCTCGCCGACAAACTGCACAGAGAAGGCAATGAAATCACGGTCATCGACAATCTTTCGACCGGGCGTTATTCAAACGTCGCGCATCTGGAAGGCGAAGACGGCTTCCGCCTGATTATCGACACGGTTTTAAACAGCAGGCTGATGGAAGAGCTGATTCGCGAATCGGACAGAGTTTTCCATATGGCGAGCGCCGTCGGCGTGCGCCTGATTATGGAACAGCCCGTCAAGACCATCGAAACGATTTTTCACGGCACGGACATCGTGCTCGGCTTTTGCGCGCGCTATCGCAGGCGCGTTCTGATTCCTTCGACTTCCGAGGTCTACGGCAAGGGAACGAGCGTTCCCTTCCGCGAGGAAGACGATATCCTGAAAGGCTCGACCTCGAAACATCGCTGGGCTTACGCCTGCGCTAAAGAGCTGGACGAATTTCTCGCGCTGGCGCACTGGAAAGAATCGCGCCTGCCGGTTTCGGTCATCCGTCTTTTCAACACGGTCGGACCGCGCCAGACCGGGCAATACGGAATGGTCGTGCCGCGCTTCGTGCAGTCGGCGATAAAAGGCGATTCGATTACCGTTCACGGCGACGGCACGCAGTCGCGCTGTTTCGGTCACGTGCTGGACGTAATCGAAGGCTTGACGAAAGCCATCGAGACGCCCGCCTGTTTCGGTCAGGTGATGAACCTCGGAAATAATGAGGAAATTTCGATTAAAGAACTCGCCGAAAAAGCCATTAAAATTACCGGCAGCCCCAGCGATATTCAGTATATTCCTTACGACGAAGTTTACGGCGAAGGCTTTGAGGATATGCGCCGCCGCGTGCCGAGCCTCGAAAAAGCGCAGCGTTTAATCGGCTACCAGCCAACCCGAACGCTCGATGACATCATCAATGACGTAGCGGAAGAATTTCGTCAAACGCTGAAATCCGAAACGGCGAGCGCCTAAATTTTTATCTGCGAATAACGGGAAAATGACCTTTGATTTTCGACTTCCAACCGGAAGTCGAAAATCAAAGGTCAAACATCATTCGTCGCTGATTTTCCGGTAATAAGTTTATGAATATAAAGTTTTTGAAACGATTCGCTTTCCTCGCGTCATTATTCCTTCTGGCGACGGCTGCCGCTTTCGGGCAGAGCAGCACGGGCGGCGTTAAAGGAAAAGTGCGCGCGCCGCGCGGCGGCGGCATCGCCGAAGCAACCGTGACGGCGAGACAAAAAGGACAGGACATCAAGACCGTCACCACCGACGCGAAAGGCGAATTCGTTCTGGATGGTCTGGAAAGCGGTTTGTATAATCTCGTTTTCACCAAAAACGGCTACGGCTCGGGAACGCTCTACAACGTCGAAGTCAAAAAAAATAAAATCACCGAGCTGCCCGACCGCCTTATTTTAACCGTCGACCAGGGCACGCAGGTGATTGTCAGAGGCAGCGTTTTTAATCAGGACGGCGTCAGCCTCTACGGCGCAAAGGTCGAGATTGCGAGAATTTCCGAGGGCGGCGGGGCGAAAAAAGTCGCCACCGGCTACACGAGCGAAACGGGCGAGTTTACTTTTCGCTTTCCCGAAGGCGCAGCGAAATTCCGCATCACGGCTTTTGCCAAAGGCGTTTCGGCAAGCAAGGAAGTTACCGTCGACAACGCAGCGATTTACCGTCTGGCGATAACTCTGGATTTATCGAAAGCGAATTAGCCGCGAAAAAACACGAAAGAGCACGAAAGAAAACTAAGAAATCCAGCCGCAGAGAGCACAGAGGACAAAGACAAAATACAGGGACAATAAGAAATTGATTTTCTTATTATCCCTGTTTATTTTGGTATCCCTGTTAATAATTTTTCGTGTTCTTTCGTGGCTGATTTCTCTTAATTGACCGTTTCCGAAATTTCCTCAGCCGCCTGCGCGACCGAGACGGCTCTGGCGTCGGTTACAATCAGCGGGAATTCTTCGAGCAGAACCGAGTTTGCCAGCGTCTGCACCCAATACGTTCCGGCATTCGGGAAAACGACGTTGATGAAAAAGCTGACGTTATCGGTGAAGCCGCCGGGCGCAAGCTCAATCTGCGTCGGCTGCGAGGTGACGACCAGATTAGATTTGTCGGGCGTGAGAATTCTGACTTCCGCCGAGTGATTACCGTCGCCGCGCCAATGATTGACGACCGCGAATTTTATCAGCGAGACGGGCAGTTTTTCGACCATTATGTTCTGAAAAACGCCCATCAGAGAGATTTTGTTGCCCATCTCCAGCCGCACGTCGTCGCACAAAAGCGTGTAGATAAGTTGTAAATTTCCGTGTGTCATTCAATTAATTGCTAAAGGCAAAAGCGCAAAATTTTCGTTCTGACTTAGAAACTATCAATACCCGGCAAATTTCAAACTTTCGCCTTTCGCCCTTAGCCTTTCGCCTTTATCAGGCTGCGCCGTTTTTCTTAAACCAGTCGAGCATCTTCGCCCACGCGTCCTGAGCCGCTTCGCGGTTATAGCCCGGACGATAATCAGCCAGAAAGCCGTGTCCCGCATTCGGGTAAACAACGATTTCCGATTTCGATTTTCCCTTCTTCAATTCGTCCTGCATCTGCTGGACGGTGTTCAAAGGAATGCCCGTGTCCTGCCCGCCGTAAAGACCGATGACCGGAACTTTTAAATCCTTTGCCACGTCAATCGGCATCGTCGGCTGCAATGGATTTTTCGGCGATTGCTCGGTCGGAACGAGCCGCCCGTACCACGCCGCGCCCGCATCGACATTCTTATTATGCGCCGCATACAGCCACACGATGCGCCCGCCCCAGCAGTAGCCGGTAATCGAGAGCTTTTTGTCGTTGCCCTTGTTTTTCTTCGCCCAGGCGACGGTCGCGTCCAAATCCGACATCACCTGCGCGTCGGGAACTTTCGCGACGACTTCCCTGATAATCTCGCGCATCTCGATTTTGGAAACGTCGCCCTGCCGCGCGTAGAGCGACGGCGTAATCGCCATATAACCGAGTTTGGCAAAGCGGCGCGTCACGTCTTGAATCCATTCGTGAACGCCGAAAATTTCGTGCACGACCAGAACGACCGGAAATTTTTTGTTTTTCGTGTCGGGCATCGCGCGATAAGCCGGAATTTCGCCGCCCGCTACGGGAATTTTCACCTCGCCCGCGACTAAGCCTTTCGTGTCGGTCGTGATTTTCGTCTGTCCCTGAATCGGCTGAACGGCGAGGGCGAACGCGCCCGCGACAATCGAGGTGACGAAAAACTCGCGCCGGTCTATTTTCGGCGCAGCCGGATTATTATTGCTGCCGCTGTCTTCGTACATTTTTCTCTCCTTTTTGTTTGTTATGAAAATTTTGGCTTTTCCTTTGCCGCAGGTCAAGAGTATAATTACTTAAAACGATGATTCGGGAACGATGAATGACGAACCGGCGAGCAATTATCGCC
>JALZHR010000449.1 GCA_030860665.1 Acidobacteriota bacterium | reverse complement strand
TTGCTCAGTTCGGTTCGGATTTGGACAAATCGACGCAGTCGCAGCTTGAGCGCGGAAAACGTCTGACCGAAATTTTGAAACAGCCGCAGTATCAGCCGATGCCGGTCGAAAATCAGGTTTTCATCATCTGGGCGGTGACCAACGGCTTGGCTGACGACATCGAGGTGGCGGATTTGCGCCGCTTTGAAGACGAAATCTTCAAGTTCGTCGAAAGCTCGCACCCGTCGGTTTTGGAAACGATTCGCACGAAGAAATCCATCGACGACACTTTGAAAGCGTCGATGCGCGAAGCAATCGAAGATTTCAAAGCGACGCGCTGGACGGAAGCGAGAGCGGCGGGCGCAAGCGCTTAGTAAAGGATAAAGGCTGAAGGATAAAGGCGAAAAGCTAAGGAATTGTTTTTACTTTATCCTTTTGCCTTCAGCCTTCAGCCTTTCAAAGTGGCGGTTCTGACTGTTTATATGTCGACCAAAGAGAAGTTATCCGAAGAAATCGCGTCGTTTGAAGGGCTTTGGGAAGGCGGCTACTACGAGGGCGACCCGTTGAATCCGCTCGCCAAATCGACCTACGGCAATTACGGCTATATTTCGGTTTTGCACGCGACTTATTTGCGCTGCATCAAGCCGTATATCAAGCCTGCCGAGACGATTGCTTTGGAAATCGGTCCGGGGCGCGGCGCGTGGACGAAAACGATGCTCGACGCGAAGGAAGTCTGGGCGCTCGATGCGCTTTCGGCGGAATATAACCGGTTCTTTGAATATCTGAATCATCCGAAAAACGTCAAATATTTTCAGGTACAGGACTTTGAATGCAGGATGCTGCCGGAAAATTATTTTACGTATATGTTTTCGTTCGGCTGTCTCTGTCACGTTTCTTTTGAAGGCATCGGCGAATACGCCAAAAACATTTTTCCGAAGCTGAAAGCAGGCTCGAATTGTTTCTGGCTCGTCGCCGACAAAAAGAAATACAACGAGTTTGTCGAGACGGAAGAAAAATTCGACATCTGGCAGGGTTTAGCGCCGAAACGTAAAAAGCTCGCGCCCGTGCGGATAGTTTTCGAGACGGTTTCCAAAGTGACGAAGCCGACTTTTCGCAAAGTGGACGATTTCGCCGACGGCAAAGGTCACTGGTATGACGCCGGAACGGAAAGAACCTGCGAGATGCTCGAAAAAATCGGTTACAAGATTGTTGATTCCGATGTCGGGACAAGCCCGCGCGACCCGATTATTCATTTTGTAAAACCATAGAATTTTGAAATAAAAGCTATGCCAAGTTTATTAGATATGCGCCGGCGCATTAAGTCGGTCAAAAACACGCAGCAAATCACCAAGGCGATGAAAATGGTCGCGGCGGCAAAGCTCAAGCGCGCGCAGGACCGCGTGACGGCGTCGCGCCCGTTCGCGCAGAAAATGTCGGAAGTTCTCGGCGGCTTGAGCGCTCGCATCGGCGACGATTTCTCGCACCCGCTTTTAAACGAGCGCGGCGACGAAAAATACCTGATTGTCGTCGTCACGGCGGACAAGGGCTTGGCGGGCGCGTTTAACGCCAACGTCATCAAAGCCGCGCAGGCGTTTATCAACGAAAGCGCCGCCGGTAAATCGGTTCAGATGGTGCCGGTCGGAAGAAAAGGACGCGACTTTTTCAAACGCCGCCAGGTCGATTTCGTCGAAGAATACGTCGGCTTGACCGGGCAAGGGCGCATCGAACACAGCCAGGCGGTCGAAATCGCGCAAAACGTCATTCGCGCTTTTACCGAAGACGAATCGATTGACAAAGTCTTTCTGGTTTACAGCGAATTCAAGTCGGTTCTCTCGCAAAAACCGGTCGTCCGGCAATTGCTTCCGATTCCGAAAGTGGCTGATGATGCGGCGGCGGCGGACGCGACCGCGGGAAACAGAGGAGCGCGAGCCGAATATATCTACGAGCAGCCGCCCGCCGAGATTTTCGGACGCCTGCTGCCGAAACAGGTCGAAACGCAGATTTACAGCGCGATTCTCGAATCGATCGCCTCCGAGCAGGGCGCGCGGATGACGGCGATGGACAGCGCCTCGAAAAACGCGGGCGAGCTGATCGGCACGCTGACGCTAAATATGAACCGCATTCGTCAGGCGGCGATTACGAAAGAAATCATCGAGGTCGTTTCCGGCGCGGCAGCATTATAAAATTATTTTATTCCGACTCAAAGCAGGCACGGCAATTTGAAACTGTTTTTAATTTCAGATATGCTTTGCTTGCTTTTTCTTTATTTTTAAAATTTCAAGTTTTCTGGAGGAAGAAATGCTAATTCTGGGCGTATTAGGCGGTATTTTGTCTCTGGTAGGTCTTGTCTGGACGATTATCTCGGCTTTTAAAATGGGCGGAACGACTTGGGGAATTTTGAACATCCTCATCTGCGTGCAGCCAATCATCGGAATCGTATCCGCGGCGATGAAAAAAGCCGAGTGGCTTCCCGTTATTTTAATGATCATCGGAAGCATTTTGTCGGTCATCGGCAACTATTCGGCGATGGCGGAAATGATGCAGATGCAGGGAATGCCTGCGAGATAAATGGCGGAAGAAGCGGTTTTAGCAAAATCAGCGCAGTGGCGCGGGCGAATTTTTCGTTACGCGCCTTTAATTTTGTGGATTGGCGCGATTTTCATCGCCTCGTCGAATACCGGCTCGATGTCCAGTACCTCGCGCTTTATCCGCCCGCTGCTGGAATTTCTTTTTCCCGCGACGCCCGAAGAAATTCTTATCGTCTATCACGGCTACATTCGCAAATTCGCGCATTTTGCCGAATACTTCGTGCTGGCTTTTTTCGCCGCGCGCGCTTTTTCCGCTTCTTCAAATAGATTTCTGCAAAAATTCTGGTACGTCTTCGCGATGCTTCTAATCGCGATTGTCGCGACGGCTGACGAGACGAATCAGAGCTTTCTCGCTTCCCGAACCAGCTCGGTTTACGACGTTCTGCTCGACTGCGCGGGCGGCTTGACGATGATTCTGCTGTTTGCCGCCGCCCGAATATACTTTTCCGGACGGCAAAATCGCCCGTAAACAATACAAAAACGAAAGAAATTTTCCGCTTTCAAACGGAAAAAATGATTTTTCCCGCTGCCGAAAACATTTTTTCTACAGAAAACAAGAACTTTTCTACCGGCGGGAAGAGTTTTTCTATCGGCGAGAAGAATTTTCTACCGCCGGAAGAAATTTCTTTACAGCGGAGAAAACTTTCGCAACTGCGGAGAACAATTTCTCTACAGCGGAGAAGAGTTCCGCAACTCCGGAAATGTTCCCCGCAACTCCGGAAAACTTTTTCGCAACTGCCGATTACAGGCTCGAAACTTTCCTTTATCGAAACTTTATGCGATATTTTTCGTTAAGGAATTCAAAGGAGAAATCATAAAATGAGTTTTTTCGACAAAGTTAAGAACGCCGCGATGAACCAGTTTATCGAGGTCATCGAATGGCTGGATAATTCGGGCGACACGATTTTGTATCGCTTTCCGGTGCACGGTCAGGAAATCAAGAACGGCGCGCAGCTTATCGTGCGCGAATCGCAGGCGGCGGTTTTCGTTTTTGAAGGTCAGGCGGCTGACACGTTCGGTCCCGGGCGCTACACGATCGAAGGCGGCAACACGCCGATTCTCTCAAAGCTCGGCGCGTGGAAATACGGCTTTAACTCGCCGATAAAATCTGAAGTTTATTTCGTCAATACAAAACAGTTTACCGATATGAAATGGGGCACGGCGAACCCGATTATGCTGCGCGACAACGATTTCGGCATCGTGCGCCTGCGCGCTTTCGGCGGCTATTCGATGCGCGTCGCCGACCCGCAAACTTTTATTAAAGAAGTCGCCGGAACGAACGCGCATTTTGAAACGGACGACATCGAATCGCAATTGAAGCGCGCCATCGTCTCGGAATTTTCCGACGCAATCGGCGAAATGAAGATTCCGGCTTTGGATTTAGCGGCGCAATACAAGGAGCTGGGCGGCGCGATGCGCGAGAAAATCAATGAAGATTTCCGCACCTACGGAATCGAGGTGACGAAATTCTACGTCGAAAACATCAGCCTGCCGCCCGAAGTCGAAGCGGCAATCGACAAGCGCAGCTCGATGGGCGCGCTCGGCGACGCGCAGCGATATATGCAGTTTCAGGCGGCTGACGCGATGCGCGACGCGGCGCAGAATCAAAGCGGCGGCGCGGGCTTGGGCGCGGGTTTGGGCGCGGGCTTCGCCGTGGGCAACCAGATGGCGAACGCTTTCGGCGGCGGTCAGCAAGGCGGGCAAGGCGGCAGCGGCAGCGGCGGCGGGCAGCAGCAAACCGTTCAGCCGCAGGCGCAGATGATTCCGTGTCCGAGCTGCGGCAAGCCGAACACGCCGGGAATAAAATTCTGCGGCGAATGCGGCGGAAAAATGGAAGTCGCCAAAGTTCCCTGCATCAATTGCGGCGCGGAACTGCGCGAAGGCGCGAAATTCTGCTCGGAATGCGGTTCGAGCCAGGCGAAACCGAAATGCACGAACTGCCAGGCGGAATTGAATCCCGGCGTGAAGTTCTGCCCCGAATGCGGAACGAAGCAAGGTGAGGGCTGAGAACTGATAACTGAGAAGTAAGAACTGAGAAGTGAAAAGCGAGAACTATTTATCCAGTTCTCGCTTTTCCAGTTTTGACTCCTTGATTATCAGTTCTCACTTTCTACTTGACCAGCTTGCCCAGATAATACGGGAGCATTTTGCGCCACCAGACCCAATCGTGGCTGACGTCGTGCCCCCAGACGTCGAGCCAGTGCGGGATGCCTTTCGAGTGCAGCAAGGCGGAAAATTCGCGGCTTCTGTCCGGCGCTTCATACGCGCCCTGCCCGGTGGCGATGATGATGGCGTCGGCTTTTTGCAGGCGCGGCAGGTGATAATCGTCGTTCAGATTTCTCACATACATCGCCGGGTTGTTGAAATAGACGTTGTCGTCGTAATAATTTTTTTCCAGGTAATTGTAAATGTCGTAGCTGCCGCTCATCGCAATCACTCCGCGAAAACTGTCGGAATGCTTGAAATAAGTGTTGACGGCGAGCAGCGCGCCGAGAGACGCGCCCGTCGTCAGAGGTTTCGCGTCGTGCCCGCACTCGTTGCGAATCAGCGGCAAAACTTCCTGCATAATATATTTGTCGTAGCGGTTCAGCATCTCGACCTTCGACGCCGGGTGCGATTCGCGGTTTAACAGGCTGTAGCGGTTGACCGAATTAATCGAATAAGCGCGAATCTTGCCCTTTTCGATAAAATCCTTGATGGCGTCAATCAGATAAAATCTCTCGTATTCGAGATAATCGGCGGCGGCGGTCGGAAACATCAAAAGCGGGTAGCCCGCGTGACCGTAAGCCACGAGCGGCATATCCATATTCAGATTATGGCTATACCACGAAGTCGTATCACGTCGCATTTATTTTTCTCCATTTTAAGTTTTATAAACAAAGACGCGGAGCGCGGGTGACGCGGCGACGCGGTGAAAAATTCTCCGCGTCTGCGGCGTCGCCGCGTCGCCATATCACATTTTATTTCGCCACGGTTATCTCGCGCGTGGTCGAATTATAACCGCCGTTATCGACGAGGTTTCCGTTTTTATCGACCAGCTCGACCTTGACGCTGTGTTTGCCGTTCGTCCAGCCGGAAAGCCATATCGGCTGCCACTTGTCGATAAATTTCGGCTCGCCGCCGTCAATCGAATAGCGCACGCGGTATTCGCCGCCGTCGCCGGTCAATTTGGCGTTCGCCAGCCAGAAATCAATCATAATCGCGTCGGCGTCCGTGCCTTTATATTCGCCTTTCGGGCGGCTGTAGGTCAAAAGCGGCTTCGTTTTATCGACCGCGCCCGCCGTCGAATTCGCCATCTCTTTGCCTTCGGGCGTGGCTGAAGCGTTGGCGTTCGTGTTCGCGGCGGCGTTCGACATCTGCTGCCCGGAATTCGTCGTGGTCGGCTGATTGGCATTCGCGCCGCCGTTCGCGACCTTGAATTTCACTATCTGAAACGCGCCTTCCGTTTTGTAGCTCTCGTGCCACGGGCGCGACGGGAAAACGCGCAATGTGTGCTCGCCGTCGGCGACGTTTCTCAGCTCAAATTCCTGGTCGAGATTGTAATAGGCTTCATACGGCTGATTGTCGAGAATAACGTGAATATGATTGCCCATCTGCGTCGCCATATCCTTCATCGGTTTATAGCCTTTTAAATCTCCGCTCAGATTCAGCTTGACTTTGACGGTCGAGCTGTTGACGGTCGAGCCTTCGGCGGGCGAGACGATTTTCAGAACGGGCGCCGCCTGGTCCTGCTCGCCGCGCTGCGCCATCATATCCTGTATCGTTTTCGGGCGCGGCGCTTCGGTTAAATTCTGTGCGGCGGGAGACGACGCCGCGTTCGTATTAGCGTTTCCGGCGTTCGCGTTTCCGCCACCGGTGTTGCTGTTCGTATTCGCGGCGGGCGAGCCGCAAGCCGCGACGAAGGCGGCGACCGTCAGTAAAAATGCAGATAATTTCATATATTTCATAATTCTCCTTGTTCTTCTCAAAACGTTTATCAATGCAAAATGCAAAGTGCAAAATGCAAAATGGAAGGATTAATTTAATTCAGAATCTTTCTTCCTGATATTTTGCACTTTGCATTTTGCATTTTGCATTTAATAAGCTTCCGCCATTGCCTGCCGCAGCTCCTCGTCGTATATTTCACAGCCGAAAACATCGACAAAATTTTTAATTATCCGGTCTTCGACTTCCGCCGGCGTCAGCTCGCGTCCCAGGATTTTTTCCATCGACGTGACCGGCTCGCCCTCGCAGGCGATAATCCAGTCGTAAAAGCTCAAATCCGTGTTGACGTTCAGCGCAAAGCCGTGCGTCGTCACCCAGCGTTTCAGATGAACGCCGATTGCCGCCACTTTTCCGTCCGGCGTGTGAACGCCCGTCAAACCCTGGATGCGAAACGCCTCGATGCCGAAATCAGCCATCGTGCGAATCAAAACTTCCTCGACGTCGCGCACGTAGCGGTGCACGTCCTCGCGGTCAGGCGATAAATTTATAATCGGGTAGCCGACGATTTGCCCGAGCCCGTGATACGTTACCTTGCCGCCGCGATTGGTTTCGTAAACCTTGACGCCCAGAGACTTTAAAATCTCGGCGGTCGCCAGCACGCCCGCCATTTTCGCGCTTCTGCCGAGCGTAAAAGTGTGCGGGTGTTCGAGCAGAAAAAGCGTGTCCGGCTCTTCGCGCGCGATGACGGCTTGCTCGGTTTGTTTTTGCAGGCTCAGCGCTTCGTCGTAATCGACCCGCCCGAGACGGCGAACTTTTAAAGGTCTTTTATTCATCTTTGCTTATGTTAAGATTCTACTTGATGCTATCTGAAAATAAAAACTTGCGGTCCGGCGAGGGCGACAGAAGCAGGCGATTTATGCGCTGCTAATCCGGGATTTTAATCGACGCTGCCGGACTGCCGGTCTTTAAGAGGAAAAAATGAATAAAAAATCGATTTTAATAAAATCAATCGTCTTTCTGCTGGTTTGTATG
>JALZHR010000450.1 GCA_030860665.1 Acidobacteriota bacterium | reverse complement strand
GTTTTCCGCTTCGAGGCTCTGCTGGCTGACCGAGTTTCGCCGCATATAATCAATCGAAGCGTTGTGCGCGATTTTATAAAGCCAGGTCGAGAATTTATATTCCGAGCTGTAGCGCGCCATCGAATTGTAAACCTTGATAAAAATTTCCTGCGTCACGTCGAGCGAAGCGTCGTAATTGCCGAGCATCCGGTAAACGTAGGACGTAATCGGACGCTGGTAACGGCGCACCAGCTCCTCGAAACCGTCCTCGCGCCCGGCAATCGCTTTCGCAATCAGCTCGCCGTCGGTCAAAGTGCGTAAATTTTCTAATGTAAATGCGTTGGCTGTAATCATGACGCAAAGGTATTACGAGTGATTCTGAACGTGTGTTTCAAAAAAATCAAGCTAAAAAAAATAGCCGCGAAATAACACGAAAGATAAATACAGGGATAACAAGGCAAACAGGGATATATTGAAATAATATTTCTCATCCCTGTAAATCCTGTTATCCCTGTTAATTCTTATTTCGTGTTATTTCGCGGCTGATTTTTCGGATGTATTCTAGCTCCACGCGAAGGTCGCCAGACCGGCGGGCGCGGCAAGCTCGTCGAAATGCAGATTGCTGGCGGGAATGTTCAAGCCGACGTCTTCGGGACGCAGAATTTTCAAAGTCGTTCCGAGAGCTTCGGCGGAGATTTCGCGCAGGCGGTTAAAATTGAAATTCTTTCCGACGACCAGCAGCTTTTCGAGCAGGTTTCCGGTTTCTTCCGCGCCGAAGCGGTCGCGGTAAAACATCAGCAGGCGATAAATTTCGTCGTCGACCTCAGTTTCGGTGCAGGTCACCGAGCGCACGACGGTCGGCTCGCTGCCGCGCAGGAGAACCGCCGTAAAGCCGTCCGCCTGCGAGCTTATCAAAAGAGAATCGCCCGGATTCGCGCCGCCGTTAATCAGCCATTTCGCCTCGCTGACGGCGCGCGGCATAATCAAACCGGCTTTCCAGCCCATCATTTCAAAAATCGTTTCGTATTCGTCCAGGATGCTGAGCTTGACGGCGGTGGCGAAATAACGCGTTTTGCCGCTCGCGTCGGGCGAAATTTTCTGCTGCGAGATGCGCAGCTCGCCAGCGGGCGCGCCGAAGCTGCGCTCGGCTTTCCAATCGAGAATTTCTTCGAGCTCCTGCTTGGAAGCTGGCTCGTTTTCGAGCGTCAGAATCGCGGTGCGCGCCGTCGCGCTCGGCAGGCTGACCGACCAGCGATTTCGCTTGAGCAAGCCCGCATTATTGACCACTTCGTTGAGAAAAACGATTAATTCGCTGGCGCTGGCGATGTTTTCTTCGAGAAAATTCGGGTTCAACAGATTTTCCGGCAAAGAGACGGTCGCGGCTTGTCTGATGCCGTATTGACCTTTGCCGCGCCGCTCAAGCGCGAGCGCCGTGACGCTGTCGCGTTCCAAGCCGATGGCGGCTTTCGGGTAATTCGGTTTGGTTAAGCTTCCTAACATTTTTTATTTTATCGGTCGCTGCTGCTGCTGCTGCTGAATAACGCCGGCAGGCGGAAATAATTATGTATAAACGGGATTCAATATATTTACGGGCGTCGATGCGCGGTTCAGTAAGCAGGCATCAGCCGCGCCCGCAGCCGGTTAATACTCGTCGTAACGCTTTCCTTCGCTGTCTTCGCCGTCGGCGAGACTTTTGACGTCAATCAAGCCCTGCCCGCCTTCGCTCGAAAACCCGTCCTCGCCCTGAACTTCTCTCCATTCCGCTTTTTCGGTAATCGGGTCAACCGGCACTTCGCGCAGATATTTCGCCTCGACCAGCTCCTGAATCGACTGCGGGAGCTTTCCCTTATCGGCGGCGTACTGGTCTATCGCTTTTTCAATCTGGCGAATATTTTCTTTCAGAACGGTTTCCTTCGCGTGCTGAACGGTGTATTGATACGTCGGCAAGGCAACCGAGAGCAGAATTATCAGGATAAACATCGCTATCATCAGTTCGAGCAGTGAAAAGCCGCGACAATTCTGCGTTTTGAGTTTTGAGTTTTGCATTTCTGACCTACCAATCACTGTACTTCTCTCCATTTAACGCTTCTTCGTCGGAATTTGAACGAACGTCAAAAACATTAACGTCGTCCCAGCCTTCCGTGCCTTTTTCCTGATACGAGGAGCGCAAGCGCCAATCGGCTTTGCCCGTTATCGGGTCAATCGGAATCTCGCGCAGATAGACTTTTTTCAAATCTTTCGACGTATCGTCAAAGACGAGCGACTCTTTATTGTTAAACGCGTCGCCCTGTTTTATATTCAGCCCGCGCGCCTTGACCTTGACGCCCTCAGCCAGAATCTCCAGCGTCGGCGGATAGCGGTCGACGTTTTCGGTCGAAAAAATCGTGCAGTCGTCGATGACGACGCGGCTGCGCGGGTCGGTCGGAACATTGTTGCCGCCGAACCTGCCGTCGGGCGGCGGAACGGGATTATTGCCCTGCGGGCACGCCCCGTATGTGTCGCGCTTGAATTCGTCAATCGCGTGCCGGATTTCCCGCAGCGTCTCGCGCAGCTGCTGCTCTCTCTGCCGCTTGACCGCGTTTTGCGCCAGCGGAATCGTCGCGAAAACCATCACCGCCAGCACCGTCAGAGTGGCGATGAGCTCGAGCAGCGTGAAGCCGGAAGACGGACGCGGAGACGCAGGGATACGACGACGCGGCGATTTGTCTCTCCGTGTCTCCGTGTCTCCGTGTCTCCGCGTCGCTTTCTTCATTAATTTCATATTAATACTTCAACTCGAAACTCTTTCCGTCCACCGTCATAACAGTCAAAATTTCCGTGTCCAGCGCGATTTGCGGCACGCCCGGCGTTAGGGCTTCGATTTCTATATAAGCCAGAATGCCCGAGCTCGACGCGCTCACGTCCTTCTCCGACGAAAGCGAGACGCGCATCATACCGCCCGTGTTTACAAAAGGCGTGACGCTCGACTGGGCGACGCCGCTGAAAATGTCTCCGAACTGCACGGAGCGCACGGCGACTTTCGCCGGGTCGAATTTCAAGCCGAGAACGGCTGAGCGAAGCGTCGTAGCCGTCTTTATCAGCACGGCGACTTTCGTTTTTTCGCCCGCTTTCATCTCCGGCAGACCTGACAAAAGCCTGAGCTCGGCTTTCGGCGCGCCGGTTCCGGTTTCGACCGCCGGATTGTTTTCGGTTTTCGGAGCGGTCGTCGTTGTTTCGACCTTATTTTCCGGCGTGTCGGAGGTCGTATTTATCTGCAAGGTTTTCACGCTCGAATCAATCGGCTTCAGAATCGAAGGCACGGTCGGCGTTTGGACAAGCGGATTTTCGGCTGTTTTGTTTTCAGCCGTCGTCGCTTTGTTGGCTTCGGTCGTCGCAACCGTATTCTGCGGCTGCGGCTGGCTCGTTCCCGTCGTGGTCGTCGTGTTGCTCGATTTCACATACTGCGGCACTTCGACGACTTTCTGGTCGGGCAACTGGACGTTCGCCGTATTTCCCTGGCGGCGCGCGTTGGCGAGCTGTTCCTCGCGTTCTTCCTGAATAATCATCGCTTCAAGCGAGCTGTTGGTCGGCGTCGCGATGCTGCCCGTCGGGCGTTCGACTTCGTCTTCCGGCAGAATCACCGGAGCGCGCAGAACGCGCGGCGTGACGGCAATCACTATATCGGTCTGGTTGTCGTTTCTGGTCGGCGTGGCGAACAATCTGCCGATAATCGGGATTAATCCGAGCAGCGGCAGCCCGGCTTTGCCTCTTTCCTCACGGTTCTGGGCGACGCTCGCCAGCATCATCGTGCGGTTGTTCTGGATGCGCGCCGAGCCTTTGATTTCTCTTTCGCCGAAAATCGGGTTGTCGTTAACGCCGACGCCCGCCAAATCTCTGGAAGTAATCGACATTTTCACCTGCACGTCCTGATTCGGGAAAATCAGCGGCTCGAATTCCAGCGTCAAACCGGTCTGTTCGTAGGTGATGACGTCGGCGACCGTGCCGTTGTTGCCGTTGTTCGTTCCGGCGTTGACGTAAGTGGCGCTTCTGACCGGGACACGCTGACCGATTTTGGCGGTCGATTTTTCGTTATTGAAGGCGTGAACCTGCGTCGAAGCCAGCAGGCGCGTGTTGCTCTTGCGCTGAAAAGCCGAAAGCGTCGAGGAAGGCAGCAAAATCGCCGACGCCATGCTGAGCGGGTTGGCGGTTCTGATAGCATTCGGCAAAGAATAATAATTTCCCTGTCCGAGAATCGCGCCGGGGCTGGAAACGGCGAGATTGCTCAATTGACTTTCGCTGCCGATTTGATTTCCGAGCCGCAGTAAATCCGTTTTGGAAACTTCGTAGATGTTGACGTCCATCACGACTTCGGCGCGGTCTTTGTCGAGCGACCTGATTAATTTGCCGATAATCTTGATGTTTTCTTCCGTATCGCGAATCGTTAAGCTGTTGGTCGCCTTGTCAATCAGCGGAATCGGCTGCGTTCTGCCGGGCTGGACGGGGATAGCCGCCTGCACGACTTTCGCCACTTCCGTCGGGTCGGCGTTTGCCAGATAAAACGTGCGCAGAACCAACTGCTGGAATCTCTGGCGGTTGTTCTGGTTGGCGACCAGAATCGTGCGCGGTCCGACGCGTTGGAAAAACAATCCTTCCTGCAAAAAGATGTAATCGAGCGCTTTTGCCGGCGTCACGTTGCGCAGTTCGATTTTGACCTTGCGCTCGGCGTTGGCGCGGAAAGTCTCGGTGTCGAAAAGAACGTTCAAATCCAGATTTTTCGCCAGCTCCTTGATGAGAAACTGCAAATCGATGCCGTTCGGGTGAATCACGTCAATCCATTTTTCCAGCCTCTGCGGCATCACGTCGGGCTGCGGCTGCTGATAGCCGGTCGGGATAAATCTGCCGCCCGAAATCGTGTTGCCGCCCGCTTCCGTCGTTTTGTTCTGGTTGTCGAGGGCTTCCTGAAGACGCAGCATTTTTTCCATCTGCGCTTTCGCCAGCTCGTTGACCGGGTCGTAGGCGTAAGCCTTGCGGTAAGCCAGATAAGCGCCCGCGTAATCTTTTTCTTCCGCCAGCGAGTTGCCGCGCTTCATATACATCTGCGAGGCGTTAAACAACGCGCGCGTGTAATGAAGCCGGTATTCGGCGTTTTTGGGATTTTCCGCCACGGCTAAAGCAAATTCTTCGACCGCCTTGTCCCATTGCTCGGCGACTTCGGCTTTCAAGCCTTCCTTAAAGTGCTTTTTGCCGTCGCCCAGAGCCAGAACCGCCGTCGGCGCGAGCAGGCAAAGCAGCAGAACAAAACTTAAGCTGTAACGAAAGTAAGCAGGAATTTTCATAGTTTTATACAGGAAAAATTAATTTTCGTTTATTAGATGCAAAACGGCTGCGTCTTTTGTCTCAAAATTTTACACGCCGTCTCAATTGCAAAGTTTCAAAAGTTTTCTCGGCGCAGATGCGGGCGGATGGGAAAACTTATGACGTTAATTTTCAACCGATTGCGAAAAAAAAGCAAACGGATTTTGAGTCCGGAGTCCAAAGTCTCAAGTCCAAAGTCCAACGTCTTTTCTGATTTTCGACTTTGGACTTTGGACTTGAGACTTTGCTCTTATTTATCGAACTTCTTCGACGAAGGTCACGCGGTTAATCTCGTAGAGAGTCGTCTGTCCGGCGTAGACTTTTTTCAGCGCCGAATCTCTCAAGGAAGCCAAGCCTTCCTTTTCAGCCTGGCGGCGAATTTCCGAGCCGGGACGCCGCTCGACAATCATCTCGCGAATCGTGTCGGACATATCCAGCAGCTCGTGAATCGCGGTTCTGCCGCGATAGCCCGTGTGATTGCAGGCGTCGCAGCCGACGCTCATAAAAATAAGCTTGTCGCTGACGGCTTCGGGACGCAAGCCCGAATCGCGCAATTCTTCCTCGCTCGGCTGGTAGGCGCGTTTGCAGGTGGAACAAAGCTTTCTGACCAGACGCTGCGCCAGCACGCAGTTCAGGGCGGAAACGAAGTTATACGGCTCGACGCCCATATTGATAAAACGCCCGATGACGTCAATCACGTTGTTGGCGTGGACGGTCGTGAAAACGAGGTGTCCGGTCAGCGCCGACTGGATGGCAATCTGCGCCGTTTCCTCGTCGCGGATTTCGCCGACCATTATCTTGTCCGGGTCGTGACGCAGGATTGAGCGCAAGCCGCGCGCAAACGTCAAGCCTTTTTTCTCGTTGACCGGAATCTGGACGATGCCGTGAAGCTGGTATTCGACCGGGTCTTCGATGGTGATGATTTTGTCCTCGTCGTTGCGAATCTCGTTTAAAGCGCCGTAAAGCGTCGTCGTTTTACCCGAGCCGGTCGGACCTGTAACCAGCACCATTCCGTACGGCTCTTTGATATAAACGCGGAAGTGTTTCAAATCGTCCGGGTCGAAGCCGACGACTTCGAGGCTCAAATTTTTAAATTCTTCGGAAATCTGCTCTTTGTCGAGAATACGGATAACGGCGTCCTCGCCGAAAACCGTCGGCATAATCGAAACGCGGAAATCGACCGTACGACCTTTGTAGCGCACGCGAAACCTGCCGTCCTGCGGGATGCGCCGCTCGGCGATGTCCAGCTCGGACATAACCTTGATGCGCGAAATCAACGTCTGGTGATAGGTGATGTCAATCGGGTCGACTTTTGCATACAGCGCGCCGTCGATGCGGAACTTGACCTGCACGTCGCGCTCGCGCGTTTCGATGTGAATATCGGAAGCGCGCGATTCCATCGCGTTGTAGATAATCGTGTCGACCAATTTGATAATCGGCGACATATCCGAATCCGACGCCAGCCGGTCGAGGTCTAAAACTTCCTCGCCCTGGTCGGTTTCCTTGACGAGCGAGATTTTAAAAGTCGAAGCCGCTTCCTGCAAAACTCTCTGCGTCGCGTCGCCTTTTTTCAAAACGACTTCGATTGCGCCGAGCGTCGAAACATACGGCACGATGCGGACGTTCAGGGCGTTTTCCAGCTCGTCGAGCTGTTCCAGATTCGTCGGGTCAGCCATCGCCACGTGCAGGTTTCTGCCTTCTCTTTTGAGCGGCACGAAATGGTTGCGCAGCATCATCTCGACCGGGATATTCGCCAGCGCCTCGTAATCAATCGGCGATTTTTTGTCCGGCGGCAGCAGGTCGATATACGGCAGGCGATAGCGCATCGCCAGAGCCTTCGCCGATTTCACTTCGGGCGGCTCGTTTTCCAGGATTCCCGAAACGCTAATGGTCGGGGGCGAGGGCGCTAAGGTTACGTCGTTGCTTGTTGTCGTGTTGTTCATAAATTTTTCAGCAAAAAACACAAAGCACACAAAGCATTATTTCCAAATATTTTCTTCGTATCCTTTGTGTCTTCGTGTTTAAATTAACGTCTTCCGCCGAAAGGTCCGGACGAAATAGATTGAATAATCGGCATATAAATCGCCAGTAGAATCGTAATCACGACGCCCGCCATCACGACCAGAATTATCGGTTCGAGCAGCGTCGTCAACTGGTCGAGCCGGACTTCGGTTTCGGCGTCGTAAAAGTTCGCCACCTCGTCGAGCATCTCGCGCAGGCTTCCGGATTTTTCGCCGATGCCTATCATATCCAGCGCCAGCTCCGGCATCCAGCCGGCTTTGTCGAGCGCCTCGGTAAAGCCCCGACCTTCGCGAATCATCGGCAAAACGGCTTGGCTGCGCCGCCGCAATTCCAGGTTCGTAATCGCTTCCGAGGCGATGTCCCACGAATCGGGAACCGTGATGCCGCCCGCCAGCAGCGTCGAAATAGAGCGCGCCAGCTGCGCCGTCGTCATCTGTCTTATCAGATTTCCAGCCAGCGGCAGGCGCAGCAAAAACGCGTGCAGGACGAGCCGCCCGGCAGGCGTTCTGAGCCAGATATAGGTGGCGAAAAGCAGAATCAGAACCATCGGCAGCAGCCACCAGAAATTGCTCGCGACGAAATTTGAAATCGACATCACGATGACCGTCACGGTCGGCAAGCCCTTGTTGGCGCTCAAGCCTTTAAACAAATCCGACATTCGCGGCACGACGTAAACGGTAAGAAACAACACCATCAGCGCCGCCGCCACGAGCAGAAACGCCGGATACGCCAGCGCGCTGCGCAGCTTGCGCGAAACGCCGACGCTTCGCTTCAGATAATCGACGTAGCGCGCCAGAACCTCGTCCAGAGCGCCGCTGCGCTCGCCCGCCAGAATCGAAGCCGTGTAGATTTTCGGAAAAATTCCCTGCGACTCGAAGGCTTCGGAAAGCGGAACGCCGCTTTTGATTTTTTCTTCCACGTCTGCCAGAACCGTCCGCAGCGCCGAAGACTGCGAGCGCGATTTCAGCAGGTTGATTGACTGCAAAACGGGAATGCCCGCGCGAAGCAGCGCCGAGAGCTGTTGATTGAAAAGCAGAAAATCGCTCGATTTGACGCGTGATTTTCTTCGGGCGACGCTGCTGCCGCCCGGCAAAACGGCGGACAAACCGTTTTCGGCGCTCGACACGGCAAAAACGCGAAAGCCCTCGCTTTCGAGCCGCGTTTTCGCCTCGGACGGCGCGGTCGCTTCGATAATGCGCGTGATAATTTCGCCCGAAGGCGTTCCCAGACGACAGATAAATTCAGCCATAAAAAGAAATTAGCTCTTAGCTGTTAGCTATCAGCTACTAGCCATCGGCGGTCAGCAGTCAGTGGTCAGCGAATGCTTTCGGCGATTAGAAAGCCTTTTGATGTTAAATTCGATTATAAGGTTTATTGCCGCCTTTTAAAATTAATCGGCGGCTGACGATAAGCGGTTAATCGCTAATCGCTAACAGCTAACAGCTAATGGCTGATTGTAACACGCTCTCGCGCGAAAAAAGGTTGCAAAGTTTTCTTGCGCCGACGCAACGAAAATTCTTTTCGCCTCATCAAAAATTTATCTTGCTTTGTTGAGCGTTCGTCACCTAAAATGAATTTAAAATTAGAGGAGATTTTATGGCTGTATATGATTTTGTAGGAGTCAGCCGTTTTTGCGGTTTTCCGTTTAGGATTTTTTTGTCTGCCGCACTTATTTTTTCCGCCGTCGCGGTGACGGCATTTGCTCAAACGCCTCAACGAACTCCGCCTCCGGTATCGACAGGTGACGACGACGTAATCAAGGTTCCGACCGATTTGGTGACTTTGACCTTAACGGTCACCGACCAGTACGGGCGCTACGTTTCCGGCTTGAACAAAAACGCTTTTACCGTTATCGACAACAACCAGGAACAGGAAATTACGTTTTTCAGCGACACGGACGCGCCGATTTCCATCGGCATTTTGTTCGACGTTTCCGGCTCGATGAGCGGCGAGAAAATCGCGCGCGCCCGAAAAGCGCTCGAACGCTTTATCAACACGAGCCACCCGATGGACGAGTATTTTCTGATTGCCTTTAACACGCGGGCGCAGCTTCTGCTCGACCGCACGCGCAACGGCGAAGCGGTTCTGGAAAAACTGACGCTCGTCCAGCCGAAACACAACACGGCGCTCTACGACGCCTGCTATCTCGGCATCGAGCGTGTCACGCGCGGCTCGCACCAGAAAAAAGCCCTGCTGATTATCAGCGACGGTCAGGACAACAGCTCGCGCTATAATTTCGGCGAGGTGCGCCGCCTGATGAAAGAGGCGGACGTAACCGTCTACGCGGTCGGCATCGTCGACGGTGCGGACGCGTCGAGCGCGCTCGGCATCCAAGGTCAGGCTTTTCTCGACGAGCTTGCGGGCGTGACGGGCGGAAAATCCTTCTACCCGCAGACGAACGTCGAAATGGACGAGATTTTCGAGCGCATCGCGCTTGAGCTTCGCCATCAATATTCAATCGGCTACACGCCGAAAGATTTCACGCTCGACGGAAAATGGCGCAAAGTGAAAGTTAAGGTCAAACCTCCGCGCGGTTTGCCGCGTCTAATTGTACGCAGTCGTGAAGGCTACTACGCCACGCCCAACACGCCTGACAATTAGTTTACGAAACGGATTGGAAATTAAATGAATAGAAAAAAGACGAATATTTTTCTGCTTGTCTTCGGTTTGATTTTAGCGACGGCGGCTTTCGCTTTTCTGACTCACCCGAAAGCGCAGGCGCAGACCAGCAATCAAACGTCGCGCCCGAATGCAACGCCGACGCCGAGAACGACAAACCCGTCACCGGCAACCTCGCCGACGCCGGATATCGAATCGGACGACGAGCCGATTCGCATTACCACCGAGCTGGTCTCACTGAACGTCCGCATCGTAGACCGCAACAATCGCCCGATTAACAACGTCCAGCAGCGCGAGGTAAAAGTTTACGAAGACAACGTTTTGCAGGAAATCGACAGCTTCTCGAAAGCCGAAGTTCCGACCAATTACGCACTGGTAATCGACAATTCCGGCTCGCTGCGCCATCAGCTCGAAAAAGTCATCGACGCCGGTAAAATCATCGTCAACACGAATCGCCCGGGCGACGAAACGAGCGTCGTGCGCTTTGTCAGCTCGGACAAAATCGAGGTCGTGCAGGATTTCACGCCGAACAAAGCCGACGTCAACGAAGCGCTCGACAATCTTTTCATCGAAGGCGGGCAGACGGCGATTATCGACGCGGTTTATCTCGCGGCTGAAAAAGTCGATACATACGAAAAAAGCCGCAACCCGAACGAAAGAAAACGCCGCGCGCTGATTCTGGTTTCCGACGGCGAAGACCGCGACAGCTACTACAACGAGCAGCAGCTTTTCGAGCTTCTGCGCGAATCCGACGTGCAGATTTACGCCATCGGATTTACGACCGATTTGAGCAAGGAAGGCGGTTTTATCACGAAAAGTCCGAAAGCCAAATCCGAAGCCTTTCTGCGGCGGCTGGCTGAGGAAACCGGCGGCAAAGCCTATTTTCCGCAGGCAATCACCGAGCTGGAAACGATTGCCAGGGACATCGCCTCGGAGCTGCGGACGCAGTATATCGTCAGCTATTATCCGACGAACACTGAAAACGACGGGCGTTTCAGAAACATCCGCGTAGTCGTCGAGGACGGACCGAGCAAGCAGAAGCGAATCGCCATCACGCGCACCGGCAGAGCTTCGGGCACCCAGACTCCGGGCGCAAAACCGACTCTGCAAACGACCAACCCGTCGAGACCGAATAGTCAATAATTTTTAAGGCAAAAGGTAAAAGGCAAAAGGCAAAAGTGAAAATGAAGAAAATAGCTTTCTTTCACTTTTGCCTTTTGCCTTTTTACTTTAGCCTTTTTATTTTTGCCTTTTTATTTTTCCGGCACGGAGCCTGAGATTTTCTTGCGCGTCGTCTCGCCGGTGTCGATGACCGGAATGCCGTCGCCGACTTCCGAGTGCGGGCGCGGAATGACGTGAACCGCCGTGACCGTGCCGACGCGCCGAGCAGCCGCCGCGCCCGCGTCAACCGCCGCGCGCACCGCGCCGACCTCGCCGCGCACGATTGCCGTCACCAGCCCGGCATCGACTTTTTCGTAGCCGACCAGCCGGACGTTTGCCGCTTTGACCATCGCGTCGGCGGCTTCAATCATCGCCACCAAGCCCATACATTCGACCATTCCGAGTGCTTCCATAAATTTTCTAAAACGAAGGTTTCTTTGCCTTTCAACCGAATCTGCCGCGCAAAATCCGCGACTTTGACTTATTTTTATCTAATATACAACATCAGCAGCAGAATTCCGACGGCAAACAGCGCCAGAACGAAAGCGACCACCAGAAACCAGACGTTCGGCGCGTTTTCAGGTTCTTCCCAGATGACCTCGACGACCTTCTTTTGCGCCGGAATGCGTCCGCCTCGTCTCAGGGCGGCGGCGGATTTTAATTTCGTTTCCGTCTGTCCTGCCGCCGCTGGCGGAAGAGACGAAGATTTTTTCTCCGGCTTGTCCTCGACCAGCGTTTCGGTCGGCTTTCCAATCGGCAACGCAGCGGAGTTTTCATCTGCGCCGGTCAGCGGCTGCGTCGCGGCTCCGTTCCCGTCGGAAATCTCGTCGCGCGGCTGCTCCGTTTTCTCGATTTCCGGCGCTGCTGCTTCGGCGGCGGCGATTGAAGAGCCGCAATTGTAGCAAAACAGCGCCTGCGGTCGAACGGGCGCGCCGCAGGCGGAACAAACTGGATTTTCTACCGCGTTTTCAGTCATCACCATTTAGATTAAACAATACTTATTATTGAGCGCGAATCGCGGTGGATAGCTCTTTTATCATCGCCGGAACTTCCGCACGGGTTTTCGGAACGAATTTTCTGCCGCCCGTTTCCCTGGTCAGCCGGTCAATAATTTTCATCGAAACTTTTTCGTCCGAGATGGCGACGACAAAGACCTGAATTTGATTGTCCTTCAAAAACTTCAAAACATCTTCCATCTTCGTCTTGCTCTGGCGCTCGTCGCCGTCGGTCAACAGAATCAGGGCTTTTCGCCTGTTGCCGCCGCCCGCCGCCGCTTCACTGCTCGCTTTTTCGTTGAGATGGCGCGCGGCGAAATCGACCGCGTCGAGAATCGCCGTCAACCCGGCTTCGGCAAACATCTCGTCAGCCGCCTCGTGAATCGCGTCCTTGCTGGCGGTGAAATCCTGCAAAATCTGAATTATATCGGTGCTGACAAAGCGCACGAGAAACGTTTCGTCGTTCGCTTTATTTTCCTCGACAATATCTTTCGTTATTTCGACAACCCGGTCGAGAATCATCCGAAACGAGCCGGAGTTATCCACGACGACGCCGTAACTGACCGGAACGAGCGGCTTCTGCTGCGTCGCCGCGCCGCTCTGGCTGGCGGTTTTATTTTGCGCGAAAGCGTTTGCCAGCGACAGCACCAACAGCAGAACGATTGATGAAAAAACTTTTTTCATTTGAAGAAGATTTCCTTTAAGTTTTGGCAAAAATTTCTCTTTCTTCGCCCAAATCGCGCGCCGAGGGCGTGATGATTGTCTTGGCGTTAACGTAGATTTTTTCGCCGTTTTCAATCGCTTTTCGCACGTCGTCTTCGCTGACGAAATCCATCGGCTTCGGTTTCGAGCCGTTGGCGGATGATTCCGGCGGCTTCAACTCGTGAATAATCGTTTTCACGGGCGATTCTTCGGACTGACCGTTACCGGCGGCTGGCGGCGATGATTTCCCGTTCGCGGTTTCAGCCTGAGATGAACCAGCCGGGCTGGCGGCTTCCGGCGGCGTTTCCGCCAGCTTTTTCGACAGAAACTTATCGACCAGCGCCGCGATTTCTTCGCGCCTGACGGTCTGTCTCTGCGGAATAGCGGGCGGCTGCGGCGGCGGCGAAAAAGATGCGGTCTGACTTTGGACTTCGGACTTTGGACTTCGGACTGAGACGGGTTTCGTCTCGAACGCTACTCGCTTGATGTCCATCAGGTGAATCGGCGAAACGTTGTCGGAAGTCACGTTGCCGCCCCACGAGCCGCAGCCGAGAGTCATCGAAGGCGATAAATCGGTCGAAAATCCGATTGCGCCGTGCGTCGTCGGCGAATTGATAACCACGCGCGAGGCGGGCATCTGCTCGCCGTAGCGAATCGCCGCCGCGCGGTTCTGCGTGTGCATTCCGGCGGTGTGTCCCATTCCGCCGAATTTCAAAATCTCGTAACAGCGGTTCGCGCCTTCCTCGATGCCGTCCACGACGAAGAAAGCGAGCGTCGGCGAGAGCTTTTCGATTGACCACGGAAAATCGCGCCCGACGCCGCCGCAATCGGCAAGCAGGCAGCGCGTGCCGCTCGGCACGCCGATTCCGGCTAAATTGGCGATATACTCGGCGGATTTGCCGACGATTCCGGGGTTTAGAGTCCTTTGCGGCGTCAGCAGAACTTTCGCCACCGCGTCGGCTTCGGTCTGGTTCAGAAAATGCCCGCCCTGTAATCTGAATTGCTCACGCACCTGGGAAACGAGCGGCGCGTCGACGACGACCGACTGCTCGGAAGCGCAAATCGTTCCGTTGTCGAAACACGTTCCGGTCAGAATGTCGGCGACCGCTTTTTCGACGTTGGCGGTTCGCTCGATAAAACACGGCACGTTTCCCGGACCGACGCCGAACGCGGGTTTTCCCGAAGAATAAGCGGCGCGCACCAAGCCGATGCCGCCCGTCGCCAGAATGACGGCGGTCTGCTTGTGCTTCATCAGTGTTTCAGTGCCTTCGATGGTCGCGGTCGATAAACAATGGATGGCTTCGGCGGGCAAGCCCTCGCGCACGGCGACTTCGCGCAGCACGCGCGTCGTTTCGGCGATGCAGCGCGCGGCTGAAGGATGCGGCGAAAGCACAATCGAATTTCTGGATTTGATGGAGATGATGATTTTAAAAATCGCGGTCGAGGTCGGGTTGGTCGAAGGAATGATTCCCGCGACAACGCCGCGCGGGCTGGCGATTTCGACGACCGATTCCGTTTCTCTGACGACGCCGACCGTTTTCAGACCGCGAAAATGATTCCACACGTCCTCAGCCGCAAAACGGTTTTTCTCGCGCTTGTCTTCCGGTCTGCCGAAACCGGTCTCCTCGTGCGCCAGTTGACCGAGCCGAGCCGCGTCGCGCAAGCCCGCCTGCGCCATCGCCTCGCAAATGCGGTCGATTTTCGCCTGGTCAAACTTAGCGAGCATCTGAAAAGCCCGGTGCGCCGCTTCGACCGCGTCGCGCGCTTCCTGCTGCGAAATTAAATCTTTATCGCCCATCGTTTTCTCTAAGTGAGCGGTAAGCAGTTTTTCTCTGCTCACGGCTCACTGCTTACCGCTTACTTGTTTCTTGACTTGGTTCTGTCGTTTGCCGAAATGTCGCTGCCGCCGGCGTCACCGGAGCCGAGCTGACCGCGACCGCCGCCGCCGCCCTGTAAAGCTTTTTCATCCGGGCTGTAGCCGACGCCGCGCGGCAGAACTCTCTCGACTTCGCCGTGCGGGCGCGGGATGACGTGAACGCTGATAAGCTCGCCGACGCGGCGGGCTGCCGCCGCGCCCGCGTCCGTCGCCGCCTTGACCGCGCCGACGTCGCCGCGCACAAAAATCGTCACGTAACCCGCGCCGATATATTCTTTCCCGATAAGTTGGACGTTCGCCGCTTTGACCATCGCGTCGGCAGCTTCGACCGCGCCGACGAAACCTTTGGTTTCGACCATTCCCAGTGCTTCAAGAGCCATTCTCTGATTTTCCTCGCTTAAAAAAATGATTTACTTTGCCGATTTTAATACAAGTGTCCGGTAAAGGCTAAACTATCACGCGTCTTTCGTATAATCAAGCACTGATGCTGCTGATAAAAGAGTATGAAACGATTGACATCGGCGCTTTATTAAAGATATATTTCAACTTTAAGTGCAGTTTTTGATTTGCAATCCGGCAAGTGACACATAAATTACATAAAAAATTCAATTAAATGTCTTTAACTCTCGGTGAAAAACTCCGGCAAGCCCGCGAGGCGCGCGGCATCAGTATCAGCGAAGTCGCGGAGCAGACGCGAATTTCCGCTCTATATCTGGAAGCCATCGAAAACAACGACTACCGCACGCTGCCGGGCGGAATTTTCAATAAAGGCTTTGTCAAATCTTTCGCCAAATTCGTCGGCATCGACGAGCAGGAGGCTTTGCAGGATTATTCCCGCCTGCTCGCCGAGCAGGGCACGGAAAGCGCCGACGACCCGAAAACTTATCGCCCGCAGGTTTTGACCGACGACCAGGCGCGCTCTTCGATGATTCCGACCCTGATTTTCGCCGTCATTATTCTCGGTTTACTGACCGGCGGCATTCTGTGGGGACTCAACTACTATCAAAACAGCCAGAATCAGGCGCTGACCGGCAACGGCAACACGAATCAAACGGCGAACAACGCGTCGAACACCAACACAATCGTAACCGCTAATCCAACGCCCGCGCCGCCCGCCACGAATGAAATCAACGTCGAATTCAGAACCAGCGAGACGGTTTCCGTGACCTACGTCGCTGACGGCAGAAGGGTGAACAGAAACGTCGCGCCGAACGAGCCGCTTACGTTTAAAGCGCAGCAAAGTGCGAGAATGAGCTATTTCAAAGGTTTCGCGGACAAAGTTCAGTTAACCGTCAACGGCAGACAGCTCGCGCCGCCGCAGGCTGCGGCGAAAAGAAACGTGGTCGAATTCGAGATTACAAAGGATAACATCGCGCAGATTCTGCAAAGCGGCGCTATTACGCCGACCGCCGCGCCTTAATCGAAGGAGTTATGCGACTTTTTTACAAACGAAAAATTGTTCTTTTAAATGTTGGTTAGCTTGACCGCGCCCGCCTGAAAAGTGCGGGCGGTTTTATTTTAGATAGTTCGTTGTTCGTCGTTCGTTGTTCGTAGCCGTTAGGAATAAACTGCGTTCCCGGCTTTCGCTCAACCAGCAGCGAACAACTAACGACGAACAACGAACAACTAACGAATTTATGTTAATTAATGAAATCAAAGAAGGCTTGACATTTGACGACGTGCTGCTCGTTCCGGCGTATTCGGAGATTTTGCCGAACGAGGTCGATACCTCGACGCAGTTTTCCAGAAACATCCGTTTGAATATCCCGCTCTGCTCGTCGGCGATGGACACGGTGACCGAAGCCAGCTTGGCAATCGCGCTGGCGCAGCAGGGCGGAATCGGCGTGATTCACAAAAATTTATCAATCGAGCGGCAGGCTGAAGAAGTCGATAAAGTGAAGCGCTCGGAATCGGGAATGATTGTCGACCCGGTGACGATTCGCGACGACGCCCTCGTCTCCGAGGCGCTGAACATTATGGAACGCTTTCGCATCAGCGGCATTCCCGTCATCGACGCGAACGGTTTGCTGGTCGGCATCATCACCAACCGCGATTTGCGCTTCGAGACACGCTTCGACATTCCCGTCTCCGAGGTGATGACGAAACAGCCGCTCGTCACCGTCCCGGTCGGCACGACGCTGGACGGCGCGAAAGGCAAATTGCAGCGCCACCGCATCGAAAAACTGCTGGTCGTGGACGACAGCGGACTTTTAAAAGGCTTAATCACGGTCAAGGACATTCAGAAAGCGATTCGTTACCCGCACGCCGCCAAAGACGACCTCGGACGCCTGCGCGTCGCCGCCGCAATCGGCGCAACCGGAGATTTTTTCGAGCGCGCGGCGGCTTTAATCGATTCGCGCGCCGACGCCATCGTGGTCGATACCGCGCACGGTCATTCGTCGCGCGTCATCGAAGCGGTCAGAAAAATCCGCGCCGAATTCGGCGGCATCGAGTTAATCGCCGGTAACGTGGCGACGGCGGAAGCGACGAAAGCGCTGATTGAAGCCGGAGTCGACGCCGTTAAGGTCGGCATCGGTCCCGGCTCGATTTGCACGACGCGCGTCGTCACCGGCGCGGGCGTGCCGCAGATTACGGCGATTACCGAATGCGTCAACGCCGCAAAAGGCACGGGCGTTCCGGTCATCGCCGACGGCGGCATCAAGTTTTCCGGCGACGTGGCGAAAGCGATTGCGGCGGGCGCGGACTCGGTGATGATAGGCTCGCTCTTTGCCGGGACGGAAGAAGCGCCGGGCGAAACGATTTTGTTTCAGGGACGCACTTTTAAAACCTATCGCGGAATGGGTTCAATCGGCGCGATGAAAAAAGGCTCGTCCGACCGCTACTCGCAGGAAGGCACGGTCGCCGATTCAAAATACGTCCCCGAAGGCATCGAAGGTCGCGTCGCCTACAAGGGAACTCTGGCTGATATGGTCACGCAGCTCGTCGGCGGCTTGCGTTCGGGAATGGGTTACACCGGCTGCAAATCAATCAGCGAGTTGCAGGAAAACGCGAAATTCGTCCGCATCACGTCCGCAGGCTTGCGCGAATCGCACGTTCACGACGTGATTATCACCAAAGAAGCGCCGAATTACAGTCTGGAATCGTAAACGGCTGTCCAAACCGCAATTTTGCGTCTAAAGCCTCTCAAGTAACGAAAATAATCGCAATTAAGCGTCGTTGAACTGCAATTCAACGACGCTTAATTGCATTTTGGGCGAGCCGAAAAGCATTTCGGCTATTCCAAATCGCAATTTGTCTGACCCAAAAAGCGTTTCGGCTCGCCCAAAACCCAATTCGGCTTCTCCAAAATGCAATTTGGCGTTTCCAAAATGCAATTCGGCTCGCCCTAAATGTATTTAGGGTCACCCTAAATGTATTTTGGGTCACCCTAAATGTATTTTGGGTCACCCTAAATGCCATTAGGGCGAGCCAAAATGGAAAAAGTTTCAGCCAAAATCGCATTTTGGGGACGCCAAATTGCCATTTGGAACAGCCGAAAGTGGTAATGTCCTAATTTATGTTGCTACAATTAAAGGAAAATCCTATTATTATTTGTCCCAAAAACGACCGTTATTGAGACAAATTATCAATTTAAATAGTTGTGAGCAAATAAGAATTTTTGGCGTCTAATGTAAAAGGTATGAACAAAAGAATTAGAAGGTCGTTGATTTATATTTTCCAGCCACGAATGATTATTCTTCTTGTTGCTCTATTTAATTTTGTCTGGTTTTTTTCTGGTTCAAGTTTTGTTCATCATTTTGGTTCAACTAAAATATCTTTTTGTTATACCTGTCCGTGGTATTGGGAGGCATTTAATTTATCTTATTTTTCACTTTTTGCAGCCCTTTTAATAGTTATTGCTAAAAAATGGAGTTATCTACTAGCTTGTTTTGTGACCACATATCAAATAATAGAAGGAATTAACTGGTTATCCGCTGGCTCTGGATTTCTAGGTGGATTGTCGCAACGTCTTGAAATCATTTCAGAAAGTGATTCAACAGACTTTTGGGAATTACTGGATGTTCAATACGCTTTAGCCTTGATTATTTTTATAACGGCATTGTCATATTTAGTAATAAGCATCTTCAAAATCAAACAGAAGCCAGTTGTTTCTTTCCCATAGTTTTCTGCTTAACAAACAATCTCAAAAACGCCCGTTAATGAAACATCCAAAACAAACTAAAAAGTGTCTCATAAGTCATACCTTTTTGAGACACTTTAATTGTTGAGTTAAAAATATTTAAGGTTGTTTTTTGCTCTTCAGCGATTTTTCGTTTTGTCTCATAAGTCGTCTCATTACCAAAATCCCAAAACTCTTCAACATTTTCGACTTATGGGACACTTTTTTCGTGACACGGTTTCGAGACAAAAACAGTTATTGTCCGGCAACACAAATTAGGACACTACCCCGAAATGCTTTTGGTTGACGAAAAATTGTTTTTTGTTTCCGATTAATCGCGGCTGGGTTTCGCTGAATTATTATCTAACGGCGGCAAATCGCTCTGCGGCTGAGCTAAAATCGGGAAAATTGAACGCGGCTGGCAAAAAAGATTGGAAACGATGCGCCATCTATCCGCGTTTCGTTACCTTCTAATCCTGAATCTCTTCGCTCAGGTGTTCCCATTCCTCGTATAAATTCTGAATCTCGGCTTCGGTCGCCGCAAACTTTTGCGTGACTTCCTGCAAGCGCGCGTGATTCGCGGCAACGTCCGGCTGGCTCATCTGAAAGGAAAGCTGCGCGAGGCGTTCTTCGGCGGCGGGAATCAGACTTTCTTCGATTTCCTTAATCCGACTTTCGATTCGCTGGCGCTGATTTTTCGATAACTGGTCTTTGGTCTTAGCCGCCGAGCCTGCTTTCTGGTCTTGGTTATTTTGCTCGACGCTGACGGTCTGCGATTCTCTAACTTCCGGCTGACGGCTGACCGCTGACGGCTGAGCGCTTTTTTTCCACTCGTGAAACTCGCTGTAATTGCCCTTGAAAATCTCGACCGTTTTATCCGTTTCAAACGATAAAATCTGCGTGGCGATTCTATCCAGAAAATAGCGGTCGTGGCTGACGGTGATAATCGTGCCCTGATAAGCGTCGAGCGCGGCTTCCAGAGCTTCGCGCGAGGGAATGTCGAGGTGATTGGTCGGCTCGTCCAGAACCAGCACGTTTTTGTTCGAGTAAATCAGCTTTGCCAGCGCCAGCCTTCCCTTCTCGCCGCCCGATAAATCCCTGACCTGTTTGAAAATGTCCTCGCCCGTAAATAAAAATCGCGCCAGAAACGACCGCAGCTCGCCGTTTTCGGCTAAAGGCGCGACGCGGCGCAATTCCTGAATTATCTCGTTGCGCTCTTCCAAATCTTCAAGATTCTGCGAGTAATAGCCGGTATCGACTTTCGCGCCCCAGAGGATTTTGCCGGAAAGCTCGCGCTGGTTCCCGAGAATCGTTTTCAGAAACGTCGTTTTGCCCGTGCCGTTGCCGCCGATAACGCCGAGCGCCTCGCCGCGCAGCAGCGAGAAATCTATGTTCCTCGCCAGAACTTTTTCACCGTAGCCGATTGAGAGTTTTTCAACCGTCAAAACCTGGTTTCCCGCGCGCTCGACTTTTTTCAACTGGAAATTTCCGCTCGATTTGTCGGCGGCGGCTGCCTCGACGCGTTCGAGTCTTTCCAGCATATTGCGGCGCGATTTCGCCATTTTCGTTTTCTGACCGGCGATGTTGCGGCGGATGAATTCCTCGTTTTTGGCGATAAGCGCCTGCTGGTTTTCAAACGCCCGCCGCTGCGCCTCGCGCCGTTCCTCGCGCTCGATAAGAAAGTCGGAGTAATTGCCTTTATAGGAAATCGCCTTCCCGTTTTCGATTTCGATAATGCGATTCGTGACGCGGTCGAGAAAATAGCGGTCGTGGCTGATGAGAACGAAAGTTTTTTCGTAAGTTTGCAGAAAGTTTTCGAGCCATTCGACGGCGTTGACGTCGAGATGATTGGTCGGCTCGTCGAGCAGCAGAACGTCGGGCTGCGAAAGCAGCAGACGCGCCAAACCGAGGCGGTTTTTCTGCCCGCCCGACAGCTTTCTCGTTTCGAGCGCCCACGTTTCTTTCGCGAAACCCAGACCGAGCAGGATTGATTCGGCTTTCGCCGTGTAGGTAAAACCGTCCTCGCGCTCGAATTCGCTTTGCAAATCGGCGTAACGCTCCAGAATGTCGTCCGCCGGGTTTTCCGCCATCCGGATTTCGAGCCGCCGCATCTCGGCTTCGATGTCGTGCAGGCGTTGAAACGCCGACAGAGCCGCCGTGTGAACCGTTTCGCTCTCGGTAAAATCGACGTGCTGTTCCAGCAGCCCGAGCTTTAGATTATTGATTTTGACGATTTCGCCCGCGTCGGCGGTTTCCGCGCCGGTAATCAGGCGAAAAACCGTCGTTTTGCCCGCGCCGTTGCGCCCGACCAAGCCGACTTTTTCATTCGGATTTATCTGAAACGAAACGCCGCGCAGAATCTCGTGCGCGCTGTAGGATTTGTAAACTTCCGAAAGACGAAAAAGCATACCGGCGACTAAAGGCTAAAGGCTAAAGGATAAGGGCTAAAGGATAAAGAATTTTTTTTCACTTTCGCCTTTATCCTTTAGCCTTTAGCCTTGGAAAATCGCCCGCTACCGCAGGCGGTTCTGACTTGTTTATCAAACAAAAATGACAAGCCACGGGTTTCCCTGTCACCTGTCATTTTCGGATTGCGCGCGAACGAAAACTATCTTCTCGCGTTCGCGTTCGTATTTGCCGCGCCGCCGGGCGAGGTCGCCGGTCTGGTAGTATTCGCCGCGTTGGCAGTGTTCGCCGTTCTGTTGGCGTTTGCCGCGTTCGTGTTGGCGGCGTTGGTGTTCGTGTTTGCCGCCGCGGTCGGCGACGGAGCAGGCGTGTCTGCGCCCGCCGGACGCGCGCCGCTCAGGTTGTTCGGATTTTCGACCACCTGTTTCGCCAGCAGGTTTTCGACTTTCGCGCTGTCCATCGCCATCGCCATATAAGCCTGGCTCAGAAGCTGTTTGCGCGAATTAATCAGCATATCGGCGATTTGCTGGCGGACGCCCGGCGTTTCCAGCGTGCGGTCTTCGTCCTGTTCCTGCTTGCGCTGGAGCTTGATGATTAAAATTCTGCCTTCAAACGGAATCGCCTGCGGGATGATCTGACCGTTCTGCATTTTGTTCATCACAAAATCGGCAACGCCCGCGCCGAAGGTCTGCTTCATTTCATCTTCCGAGAAATAACGCCAGTCGCCGCCCTGAATACGCGTCTGCGGGTCTTCGCTCGCCTCGCGCGCGACGGTCGCAAAATCCGCGCCGCGCAGCAGCCGGTCGCCGACTTCCTTCGCTTTTTGCTGCGCTTCGATTTCGTTGGTCGTCGTGTCATTCTGCTCGACCTTGCGCGGGTCGATCACGATAACGCCGAGCTGCGCGCCGCGTTTGTTTTTAAAGCCTTCCTTATTGCCGTTGAAGAAATCGACGATTTCCTGGTCTTTCGGCGGCTCGATTTTGCTGGTGATTTTCTTGTTCAGTTCCTGAATCGCCAGATTCTTTTTGATTGATTCTCGGAGGCTGGCTTCGGTTTCGCCCGCTTCCTTCATCTTCTTTTCAAAATCTTCGGCGGATTGACCGCTTTGCTGTTTGAGATTGTTCAGCTCCTCGGTGACTTTATCGTCGCTCGGCACGGTTTTCTCCGTCTCGGCTTTCTGATACATCACTTCCTGCTGAATCAGCTGGTCTAAAACCTGCAGGCGCGCCTGCGCCAGCTCAAGCGGAGAAAGTCTGCTGTCCTGCCCCTGCGTCTGGGCTTTGATGACTCTTTCCACCTCTTCCATCTTGATTGCTTTTCCGTTGACGGTCGCCGCGGTATCGCCGCCGCCGGTCGTCGTGCCGCCGCCGCCGCCGGTCGTCGAACCGCAGCCGCTGAAAGCAAGGGTCGCGATGGCTAAAACAGCAATCGCTGAAAATCTGAAACTCAATTGTCGCACTGTGGCTTTCGCTCCTTCAAAATTAACCATATCCATCATTACTTGACTTTAGTCGAAAAAATTTGTTATAAATCTTGTTTTTGAGTTTGTATTAAACTCTCTCTTATACCTCGTAATTATATTTTGGAGGCTTTAAAAATATGGCAAAACGCTGTGATGTCTGCGGAAAAGGTCCGCAATTTGGTAATAACGTTTCGCACGCGAACAACAAAACTCGTCGTCGCTTTAACCCGAATCTGCAATCGATTCGCGTCAAAGCGCCGAGCGGCGCGGCGGTCAGACAAAAAGTCTGCACACGCTGCCTGAAAGCGGGTAAAGTTGTCAAAGCTGTGTAAAGTAGTTTGAGATTTCAATTCAAACTTTGGTTGCCAAGCGTGATTCTTCATTGTTTCGCGTTTGGCTTTTCTTTTCATTCAACATTTATCATTTATCATTGAACATTCAGAAGCATTTAAAATTTATCGCCGCAGAATTTTCAGCGATAAATGGTAAATGTTAAATGATAAATGTTAAATGACCGCGATACATTCAATCTCGACGCGCGCGTCACGCGGCAGACGCGCCGCTTGAACGGTCGCCCGCGCCGGTTTGTTTTCGACGAAATATCGCCCGTAAACTTCGTTCATCGCCGTAAAATCGTTCATATCGGCTAAAAACACGGTCGTCTTCACAACATTGTTCAGGCTCGCGCCCGCCGCTTCGAGAACCGCGCTCAGATTCTTCATAACCTGCTCGGTTTGTTCCGCCACATCGTCAGAAACAAATGCTCCCGTCTGCGGGTCGATCGGAATCTGTCCCGAAAGGAAAATCATATTTCCAGCCCTGACCGCCTGTGAATAAGGTCCGATTGCGCCCGGCGCATTTTCCGTTGAAATAATTTCTTTCATTGTCGTCCGCTTCTGTTTGTTTTTTGTCTAATGAAACAAAAGGCTGATTTTATCAAATGTAAGCAGGAAAGTCTAACGCAGTTAGTCGAGAGTTCAGAGACTCCGGAGAGTCAGATTGATTTTATTTCTTTCAAATAGTTTCCTTTGACTCTCCGGAGTCTCGAATAATTTACCCGGACTCTGACTAATTTACGCCAAATCGTTGACGCGTTCGACGTCGATTACGCCGGAAACGTTTTTTATGGCGGAAGTTACCTTGTCGAGATGCTTTTTGTCGAAGACTTCGATGGTCACTTCGATTAAACCCTGATTGTCGCGCGAGACGCGCGCGCTGGCGTCGCGGATGCCGGTTTTGATTTCGGCGATGGCGTTGGTGATTCCGGCAAGCATTCCGGTGCGGTTTTCCGTCGTTGCCAAAAGGCGCACGGCTTGAATCTGTTTATCGT
>JALZHR010000420.1 GCA_030860665.1 Acidobacteriota bacterium | reverse complement strand
GCGTTCCGCATTCCGCGTTTAAACCGACAATTTATCGAGAATCACTTTCGCGGCGGTCGCGCCCATTCCGACGGCGCTGCTGACGGTCGGCGCAAGCGGGTTTGCGACGTCGCCGACGGCGAAAACCTTGTCGACGCTCGTTTCGCAGCGGCTGTCGATTTCAATATAGCCGTTTTTATCCAGCTTCAATTTTCCGCGAAAAAGCGCGGTGTTCGCCTCGACTCCGGCGCGAATTAAAACCGCCTCGACCGGGAGAACGAAAGTTCGGTCGGCGTTTTTTATCTCGACGGCTTCGACTTTTTCGTGACCGATGATTTTCGTGACGGCGGCTTCGGTCAGAATCTCAATCGAAGGATTGCGCCGCGCTTTTTCGAGAAATTCCGCGCGGGCGCGAAAATCTTTCCGGCGGTGAACGAGCGTTACTTTCCGCGCCGTTTCAGCTAAAATCAGGGCGTTTTCCAGCGCCGCGTCGCCGCCGCCGACGATGCAGACGTTTTTTCCTTCGACTTTTTCCGCGTCGCGTTTGCCCGATTCCAGAATTCCCTTTCCTTTTAATTCCGACTCGCCCGCGACGTCGAGCTTTCTGCGCCTGATGCCGGTGGCGATTATTAAAGCACGCGCCGAAAAAGCTTCGCCCGTTTGCAGGGTGACGATTTTGTTTTGCAAATCCGTATTGAGGACTTCCGCGCCGGTGCGGAGCGAAAAATTATAATTTGCCGCCTGGCTGACAAAGCGGTCGCGCAGCTCGCGCCCGTTTTCGGCTTCGACGCCGAGATGATTTTTCACCGGGTTGTGCGTCCGGAGAAGCTGCCCGCCGAGTTCCGGCTCTGATTCCAGCAGCAGGGCTTTCAAGCCGAGTTCATCGCACCAGCAAGCCGCCGAGATGCCGCCCGCGCCGCCGCCGATGATAATGACGTCGTAATTGCTCATAAAAATAATCTAAAATCTAAAATCTGAAATCTGAAATTCTTTTGGTCTGCTTTTTGCTTTACGTTAAGCCGGCTCGCTGAATTTCATTTCTTTTATCTCAAATTCTCGCCGATTTGGCTAAAAAAATACCAATTTTTGTCAATTTCCGCTTCCGCTTTTTGTCACCCGGAAAATTTTCTATCCTGTAATTCATCTTCAGACCGAGTTTCAAAGTCACTCAAAGCCTGATTTTTCGGCAAAAACTCCGCGTTCGGCGAAGGATGCGGAGTTTTTTCGTTATGGCATCTGTCTTGCTGTCGCAAGGTCGATTGAGTCGTTTTTCCGACTTTTTCAAATCACCCGCTCAAATCATTCGCAAAGCCGATTTTCTGAAAATTATGAAATTAGAACTTGAATCAACCGCCGCAACGACTCTGCACAGTCCATTTGCCGCCGCCGCCGATAATTTACCGGACAGCGGTTTTGACGCCGTCCGAATAAACGAAATGCTGAAAGCGGGCATCGATGCCGCCAAGCAAGGAAATCGCGCCGAAGCGCGCGCTCTGCTGCTGCGCGTGACGGAAAATCAGGCTGACAACGAAACCGCCTGGCTGTGGCTCGCTTCAATCAGCGAATACCCGGAAGAGCTGCTGGTTTTTCTGAACCACGTTCTCAGCATCAACCCGCAGAACGAGCGCGCGCTGGAATGGCTGAAAGCGACCAAATCGCTGCTCGCCAAAACTTTCGTTCAGCGCGGCATCACCGCCTCGCGCGAGAGCCGGAAAGATTTTGCCAGCCAGTGTTTTCAGCAGGCGCTGGCGCACGACAACGAAAACGAGCTGGCTTGGATGTGGCTGGCTTCGGTCGCCGATTCGCCGGAAGAAAAAACGGCGCATCTGGAAAAAGTTCTGATGCTGAACCCGGCAAACGAAACCGCCCAAGCCTCGCTGCGCGCCGTCAGGCAGCAGATGTCGCAGGCGCTGCTGAAAAAGGCGAACGTCGCGGCGATTTCCGGCGAGCACGAAGCGGCGCGCGAGATGCTGGACGAGCTGATGAATTTATCGCCCGAAATGGAAGAAGCGTGGATTTTAAAAGCCTATCTCTCCGAAGGGCACGAAGCAAAAATCGCCTGTTTTGAACAGGTTCTGGCGCTCAATTCGGAAAACGAAACGGCGCAGGCAGGCATCGCTTCGCTCAACGCCATCCGCCAGCGAGAACTCGAACGGCAGGCGCAGAGAGCTGAGCTTGAGAGACTTCAAGCCGAAGCGCAGGCTCAGGCGCAACAGGAGGCACAGCAGGCGCAACAGCAGGCACAGATTGACGTTCGCGATGAAGTCCCGGAGCTGTTTTTCGACCTGGATGCGGCGGCGCAGAATCATTCGGCGAGCGAAGAATATCCCGATTTCACCTGCGCGGAAGAAGCGACCGAAGAAGAAGCCGACGGCGACGATGCTGCTCATAAAGTTTTGTCCGCCGCCGAAGAAAATCGACCGGCGGAATCAGTTGTTTCAGAAGACGCTCCAACGCAGGAACTGGAAGAAGAATTCGTCCAGAATCTGGAAGCCCGAACCGCTTTTGCAGATGAATTCGGCTCTCACTCCGGCGAGAGCCGCCCGCCGATGCAGGAATTTTTCGCGGCGGAAAAAACGGAAGAGACGCATTTCTCAGAACCGGAATTTTCCCTCGAATCGCCTGCGGCGGAAGTCGAAGTTGAAGAATTCGCCCGCGAAACGGCGGCTGCGGAAGATGCGCGGCAGGAGGAAATGATTTTCGCCGGTTCGCAGCACTCGACCGCGGATGAAAATCACGACTTTGAATCGAAAGATTTCGAGATAATGACCGGAGAAGATTCTTATTTTCAGGAAACCGCTTCCGCGTTTGAAGAAGATTTCGAGGCGAAAACGGAAGAAATTTCCGAGCCGTCGTCATCGCCTGCATACTCTGCCGGGGAACTTTTTAATCCCGCGCAGGAGGAATACGCAGTTACGGAACAATCTGCCGCGCCGGTCAATGATTATCAACTCGAAAGAGCCGGTTCGCAGGAAAATTATTTTCCCGACTACAATCAGGAAGCCGACGAAACCGAAGACGAAGTCGAGGAAATCTGTCTTGACGCAAACGAGACGCTCGACAATTATTTTCAGCTCGAAGACGAAAGCGATGAAAATTATCTTGACGAGGGCGACCGCTCAGAGCCGCATACCGGCGAGGAAGAAGCAGAAGAAAATTCGGCTGCCGCAAATCCTTCGTCTCAGGCTGATGATGATGATGCCGACGCTTCTTTCGCCTGCCCGTTCTGCACGTTTGTCAGCGACGAGGCGCAATCGTTCGTTTGCCCTTCGTGCCGGTCGGTTCTGACGCTTTCGGATTTGGAGATGCTGCTCTCGAACCAGCAAGCCGACCGAGGGCTGCTGGCGGAAGCGATTGAGAGAATGGAAAGCGAGATGGCGGAGCGCGATTTCGGCGTCGAAGAGCTGACGCTGCTCGGCGTAGCGCATCTGAACGCGAAAAATCTGCGCCGGGGTTACAACTATTTGCAGCAAGCCTCGCAGATGAATCAAAACAACGTCGTGCTGGGCGGTCAGGTCAACGC
>JALZHR010000415.1 GCA_030860665.1 Acidobacteriota bacterium | reverse complement strand
CGGTAAAACCCAGAACGAGAGCAGCAGCGGCAGCAACGTTAAGACAAAACCCCGTGTGTAATAACGTTTTTTCATATTTACCTCTCTACTACTGAATGAAATCAATCGTGTCGATTACACCGATGATTGCCGAATCGACCGGGCAATCCTTGTTGCCTTCCGCCAGACGCGCCGACGAACCGCCGACGACGATGACTTTTTCGTGAAAGCCCGCGCCGACCGTATCGACCGCGACCAGATAGCCGCTCTGGTCCGTGCCGTCGAGATTTATCGGTTTAACGATAAGAAGCTTTTTACCGTGCAGCCGCTCGTCCTTTTGCGTCGAGACGACCGTGCCGAGTATGCGTGCGATAATCATAATTCGAGTGAGCGGTGAGCGGTAAGCAGTGAGCAGAAGAGATGCAGAAAAAACTGCTTACTGCTCACGGCTTACTGCTTACTTACCTCAAGCCTATCGGCATTACGTCGTCGACGCTTCCGTGCGGGCGCGGGATGACGTGAACGCTGACCAGTTCGCCGACGCGGCGGGCGGCGGCTGCGCCCGCGTCCGTCGCCGCTTTGACCGCCGCCACGTCGCCGCGAACAATCGCCGTGACGAAGCCCGCGCCGATTTTTTCGTAACCGACGAGCTGAACGTTGGCGGCTTTGACCATCGCGTCCGCCGCTTCAATCATTGCTACGAGACCTTTCGTCTCGACCATTCCTAATGCTTCCTGCATTCTTTAATTTTCGCTCCTGAATTTTTTATGAACGGAAACTAAATTTAACCGAAACCGCTTATTGTTTCAACTGCGCGGCTTGCGTGATAAGCTCAATTATCTCCTCGCGGGAAAAGCTAAATTTCGTTCCGTTCGTGTTATTTGCTGAATTTTGTGTTTTAAAACTCGCGCCGTCTTCGTGTCCGCACGAAATGCCCGCTTCGTCCAGATAACCGCAAGCCTGGCAGCGCGCCGCCTCGGTCAGATAACCGGCTTTTTCACGGATATTTATAAGCTTTTCGATGGAGTCTTTCGGCAGATTGTTCGCGCCGCCCAAAGCGCGCGAGAGAATGGCGATTTTCGCCGTGTGCTCCAGCGTTTCCAGCCGGTCGAACGCCTGCCACAAGTCCGCGCCGTAAGCGACCGCGCCGTGATTCGCCATCAAAAGAGCGTTGTGATGCGCGACGAACGGGCGCATCGATTCGGTCAGCTCTTCGGTCGAAGGCGTCCCGTAGCCGGTCAGCGGAACGCAGCCTAAAGTCAGAATCACTTCCGACAGAATCGGCTCGTCAATCGGCAAACCGGCGACTGCGAAAGCAGTTCCGTGCGGCGGGTGCGCGTGACAGACGGCTTTTACGTCCGGGCGCTCCCTGTAAATCAAAAGGTGCATCGCCAGCTCCGACGAGGCTTTTTTATCGCTGAGCGGCTTGCCGTCCAAATCCGTCAGCGCCAGCGAATCTTCCGTCATCCGACCTTTCGAGGTCATCGTCGGCGTCGCGAGAACCGTGTTTTCGTCCAGCCGGATGCTGACGTTGCCGTCCGACGAAACCACGTAGCTTCGCTCGTAAAGCAGTTTGCCGACTTCGACTATAAGTTTTCGCGCCTGCGATTCGTCCATCAATATTAATAAAGCGTAAAGGTGTATTCAACAATCTTCGCCACGCTGAAAGGCACGCCGTCGCGCGTCGCAGGCTCGAATTCTATTTCTCGTGCGGCGGCAATCGACTGCTCGGTCAAGCCGTCGGGCAGTGAGCTTACCGGCGTGACCTCGCCGATTTCTCCCGAAGCCAGAAAAGTCACCCGCAGACGCACCACGCCCTGCGTATTGTTCTGGCGAGCCGCATCCGTATAATTGGCGCGCGGCTTGGAGAGAATCAGTATTTTATTCGTGCCGGGGCGCGGAATTATTTTCCCGCGGTTTTTCCTTTCGTAACTTCTGCCGATGCCGTCGCCGCTGCCCCAACCGATATTTTTGCCGGGACGTTCTATTTTTTCCGGGCTGACAGGCGCGGAATTTTCTTTGTATAGAAGATTCGCCGCCAGTAAACCGAGCAGAAAAGTCAAAGCAAAGGCGGCAAGTTTTTTCCAGGAATTTTTACAGCACATATTGATTTCCTCGCGCAAAAAGTTAAACCACAGATTAACACATCGAAGCAAAATCTTCATTCGGTTAATCTGCGGTCTAAAAGCTTAAAAGAAAATTTTTCTTTATTATCTGATTACCGCGGGCGCGGTCGGGTCAGAGAATTTGCCGTTCGGTCTTCCTCTCGGCGCAGGCGGCGGAAGCGGCGGCGGAGCCGGAACGTCGTCCATATCCAAAGCCTGAGGCGATTTCAGCTCGTTGTCAGCCGAGCGGCGCTTGAGCGATTCATTGTCGCGGCGCAGGCTTTCATTTTCCATCCTCAGACGCGTGTTTTCCCTGTATTCGCGGCAACGATGATTGCGTTTTTTGAAATTAAAACTCGGGGCGGCGACGGCGACGAAGAAGCTCGCCACCAGCAGACCGACCGAAAAGGTCAGCAAAAACGGAAGTGCTCTTTTTAAAAATCCTTTCAACTGCATATTTTTACCTCTTTATATCCCTGGTTCTTTATTTAATATTACTTACTGCTGCTGTTGTTTCTGTTTACGCCCGCGCGCGGCGGCGGCGGGTTTCACAGTTTTTTCTGCGCTCCCGTTGACTGCTGCGGCTGCCGTCGTAGACGCGGTCGCCGCCGGTTTCGCTAAGAAATATGATAAACTCTCCAGCGAAATCGTCAAATCGACGGTCTTTAATTTTGTCGCGCGGTCGGCTTTAAGCGGCGTCGGCGCAAAATTCAAAACCGCTTTGATGCCCGCGTCCGACACCTTTTCCAGAACGTCCTGCGCAAACGCGGCGGGAACGGCAATCACCGCCACGTCGATTTTTTTCTTTTCCACCACTTTTTCAAAATCTTCGATGTCGTGAATCGGAACGTCGCCGACCTTTTGCCCGATTTTCGATTTATCGGCGTCGAACAGCGCGACGACCGTAAAATTCGTCTGCGTAAAGCCGTAATAATCCGCAAGCGCCGTGCCCAATCGTCCCGCGCCGATAATCGCCACCGAATGCTCTTTGTCAAGCCCGAGAATCTTGGTCAGGTGCTCGCGCAGGCTCTCGACGTAATAACCGACGCCGCGCACGCCGAATTCGCCGAAATACGCCAAATCTTTACGAATCTGCGCCGAGTTAAGATGAAACCGTTTCGCCAGCCCGTCCGATGAGATAGTTTTTATCCCGTCTGCCGAAAGCTGTGTCAGGCAGCGCAGATAAACGCTCAGGCGATTGGTGGTTAACTCGGATATTTTTTCAACCTTCATTCTTCTTGTGTGATTATAACGCCATTTTGAAAAGTGAAAAAGTTCTCAAATGTGATGACGGGCAAAAACTTCGCCAAAACTTCTCAAATGTGATGATGGCGAAAAACTTTATTAACGTTGCCCCAAAGTTAGGAATCAATTACAATTTGTGTTTCAAGTGTGAAACAATGATTGCATATTTATCAGGAAAACTTTTGGAAAAACAGGCGACCTCGGTGATTATCGAGGTCGGCGGCGTCGGCTACGAAGTGACGATTCCGCTTTCGACCTTTTACGAGCTGGGCGAGGAAGGCGCGGACGTGTCCTTACGGATTTACACGCACGTGCGCGAAGACGCTTTGCAGCTTTTCGGCTTTAAAACCGAGCGCGAGCGGCAGCTTTATCTGAAATTGATTTCCGTGCAGGGCATCGGCGCGAAATCCGGCATCTCGATGCTTTCGGGAATGAGCGCCGAAGAAATCGTGACGGCTATCAGGACGGACAATCTGGCGCGGCTCACTTCGATTCCGGGCGTCGGCAGAAAAACCGCCGAGCGTCTGGTCATCGAGCTGCGCGACAAGCTCAACGAATTCACCGCTCAAAGCGCGCTCGAACGCGCCGCTTCCGCCGGAGCAGCGGGCGCGCCGCAAGCCGAAGCGCCCGCCGATGCGGTTTACGACGACGCGCTTTCGGCGCTGCTGAATCTCGGCTACCAGCGCAGCGCGGCGGAAAAAGCTCTGAAACAAGCGATAAAGGACGGAACGGAAATCAGCGTCCAGAAACTTTTGAGAAAAAGCCTGCAACTGTTAGCGAAAGGCTGATGAAACTAGAAGTAATCAGCAGAGAGCCGGAAAAGCGCCGTTTTAAAACGCCGCTTCTGTTCGTTCACGGCACGGGACACGCCGCCTGGTGCTGGGACGAAAACTTTCTGCCATACTTTGCCGGAAAAGGCTTCAGCGCGCACGCCGTCAGCCTGCGCGGTCACGGCGCGAGCGAGGGCGGCGAGAAACTGAAATGGACTTCGATTGCCGATTTCGTGACGGACGTTTTTCAGGCAGCCGCCGCCCTGCCGGAAAAGCCGGTCGTCATCGGTCATTCGCTCGGCGGTCTCGTGGTCGCGAAATATCTGGAAAAAAACTCCGCGCCGGCAGGAATTTTATTCGCGCCTTCGCCGTCGGAAGGAATGTTTCGGTCGGGGCTTAAACTTCAACTACAAAATCCGTTGCTGATGCTAAAAGCCCATCTTAAACAGAATTTAGCTGTGATGTTTTCAACGCCGCGATTAGCGAAAAAATTTTTGTTTTCGGCTGACGCCGACGACGAAAAGATTGCCGGATACGTCGCGCGGTTTGGTCCGGAGTCGTATCGCGCCGGGCTGGAGATGATTTATAATCTGCCGCAGCCGCAAAAGATTAAAACGTCCTCGCTGCTGGTTATCGGCGCGGAAAACGACGTGCTGATTTCGCCGAAGAAAATCGAAAAAACCGCTCGCGCCTTCAAAGCCGATTGCAAAATTTTTCCCGGCATCGCGCACGACTTAATGCTCGAACGCGGCTGGCAAAAAGTCGCCGATTTTATGATTCAATGGCTCGAAAGGAAAATTCAGTAAAGACGATTTCGAACCAATGCGTGAAATATACAGGGCAATCGAAGAAGATTTCGCCGCGCTCGACCGCCGCGCGCTCGGCGCGCTCGTCTACACGGCGTTTGCGCTGACGTGCATTTATTATCTCGGAAACGCGGAGAAATTCGTCGATTTGCTGCGCCGGACGCCGTTTGACGGCGTCGCCGAATCCTTGTTTTCAACCGATAAAAACAATCTGGCGGCGCTCGCCTACTGGGTTTTTATCGTCACGCTGTTTTATTTCATCGTTCCGGCGCTCGGCGTCAGATACGTTTTAAAGCAGGATTTAAAGGATTACGGGCTAAGTCCGAAAATCGAGAAGGGCTTCGGGAAATTGTATCTGCAATGCGCCGCCGTGATGCTGCCGCTGGTTTACCTGGTTTCGCTGACCGAGGGCTTTGCCGGTAAATATCCTTTTTTGAAAATTTACGACGGCGAGCCTTATTTCGGTTACGCATTGCTCGCGTGGGAGCTTTTATATTTTCTCCAGTTTTTCGGCTTGGAATTCTTTTTTCGCGGCTTTCTCGTTCACAGCCTGAAACGGGCGCTGGGGTTTTATTCGATATTTGTAATGACCGTGCCGTATTGTATGATTCATTTCGGCAAGCCGGTGACGGAGAGCTTCGCCGCGATTTTCGCCGGAATTTTCTTAGGCTGGCTGAGCTATCGAAACAACAGCATCTGGCTCGGGCTGCTGCTGCACTGCACGGTCGCGCTCCTGATGGACGTGCTGGCGCTGCATCATAAAGGATTATTGTTTTAGAATTGGAATTAACTTTTTTTTGTAAAAAACGATGGGAAATCTCGACACAATCGAAACACGCAACGGAAAATCGCTGGACGAAGACAAGCAGTTTGAGCTTTCCCTGCGTCCGACGCGGCTCGGCGAATACATCGGTCAGCGGAAGGCAAAGGAAAATCTGCGGGTTTTTATGAAAGCCGCGCTTTCGCGCCGCGAAGCGCTCGACCACGTTCTGCTGTTCGGTCCGCCCGGAGTCGGCAAAACGACGCTCTCGCAAATCGTCGCCAACGAAATGGGCGCGGAATTAAAATCGACCGCCGGACCGATTATCGAAAAATCGGGCGATTTGGCGGCGATTCTCACTAACCTGAACGAAGGCGACGTGCTGTTTATCGACGAGATTCACCGCCTGAACCCGGCGATTGAGGAAATTCTCTACCCGGCGATGGAAGATTACAACCTCGACATAATGATTGGGCAGGGCACGGCGGCGCGGTCGATAAAGCTGGAACTGCCGAAGTTTACATTGGTCGGCGCGACGACGCGTCCCGGCTTGATTACCGCGCCGCTGCGCGGGCGTTTCGGCATCGTTTTTCATCTGGATTTCTACAACCTCGAAGATTTGACGACGATTATCAAACGCTCGGCTGAGATTTTGAACGTCGAAGTCGAGGACAACGGCGCGCGCGAAATCGCCAAACGCTCGCGCGGAACTCCGCGCATCGCCAACCGCCTTTTGCGCCGCGTCCGCGATTACGCCGAAGTCGATTACGACGGGCACATCACCGAAGCGGTGGCGATGGACGCTTTGAATCGAATGGAAGTCGATACTTTCGGCTTGGACGAAGTCGATAGAAAACTGCTTTTGACGATTATCGAAAAATTCGACGGCGGTCCGGTCGGTCTGGGAACGATTTCCGCCTCGATTCACGAGGAAAAAGATTCGATTGAGGAAATTATCGAGCCGTACCTGATTCAAATCGGCTTTCTGAACCGCACGCCGCGCGGGCGAATGGTGACGCGGCTCGCCTACGAGCATTTCGGCTTGGACTCGCTGCTGAAATTCGGCGGCAGCGGCGGCGCGACGCCGAGCCTGTTCGATTAGCTGCAGGCGTTTGCAGAAAAATCAGAGAAAGGAAATTTTAAATTCTAAATTTTAAATTAATTCGGATAATGTTTTCCGCGATAATTTGGAATGTAAAATTTACAATTTAGAATTTAAAGCTTCCCTTTTGATTAATCTCTGTTTCCCTTATTTTTGTGCAAAGCCAATCGCCGATGAATGAAACGCTGAAAAAACTGCCTGCCGCCGAGCCGCGCCTGAAAAGATTGATGCTGTCAGTTTTATTATTTCCATTTTTAATTTATCTCGGTCTTCTAATCTACGCTTATTTTTTCTCCGAGCGGCTTATTTTCCAGCCGCAGATTTCCTCTTACCGCGACGGCGCGGGCATCATCAAGCTGACTTCTTCAAACGGCGCGAAGATTTCCGCCAGGTTCTATGAAAATCCGAATGCCGCCCACACGATTGTGTTCAGTCACGGCAACGCCGAAGACATCGGCGTATCGGATTACACGGCGCGGGAATTTCAAAAAAACGGCTTCGCGGTTCTGGTTTACGATTATCAGGGATACGGGACGAGCAGCGGAACGGCGACCGAAGAAAACGTTTACCGTGACGTCGACGCGGCTTATGATTACCTGACCGGCGAGCGGAAAATTCCGCCCGAAAAAATCATCGCTTACGGGCGCTCGCTCGGCGGCGCGGTCGCGCTCGATTTGGCGTCGCGTAAAAAAGTCGGCGGCTTAATCGTCGAAAGCACGTTCGTCACGGCGTTTCGCGTTCTGACCAAAGTCCCGATTTTTCCTTTCGACAAATTCCGGAGCATCAGCAAAATCAAAAACGTTAAATGTCCGGTTCTCATCATCCACGGGCGAAAGGACGGAATAGTTCCCTTTTGGCACGGCGAGAAATTGTTTGCCGAAGCCGACGAGCCGAAATTTTTCTATTGGATTGACGAAGCCGACCACAACGACGTTTTCAGCGTCGGCGGCGAAAGTTACCTGCGGAAAATTCGTGATTTCGCCGATAATCTGCCAAAATAAATTTACACAATAAATTTCTCCCCGGAAAAATATGAAAAAACTTATTTTAGTTCTGGCGCTCGTTTTATCTTTTTCGTCAATCGCTTTTGCCCAAAACCGTTTCGAGGGCTACAACATTTTTCTGGACGCGCCGGAGACGCAGCGGCAGGCGGCGTGCGCGACGCGTTACGTGCCGCCGACGACCGACATTATTATCTCCGACCTTAACCCGGCGACGCCGATGAACGTCAAATCGTGCGCGGGCGGCAATACGGGCGCGCGCGTGACGCGCAGCAGCGCCTCGACTGCCGTCGCCAACGCCAGCCCCAACGATTACAAATGGTGTTTCGAGGGCGAAGACAAGCGCTACCGGATTTCCTTTAAGGGCGACCAGCTGAGCGGCAACAAAACTTTCGTTTACGACTGGATTGCGACGCCCGAGGCGAAAAATCTGGGCAATTACAACGTCAGGGACTTCGGCGCAATCGGCGACGGGCGAGCAGACGATACAATCGCATTCCGGAGCGCGCTCGCCTTTATGACCGTGCATAACGGCGGCATTCTGAACGTTCCCGAAGGCGATTACGTCATCAGCGCGCCGCTGACGCTGGCGTCCGGCATCACGATTCAGGGCATCAACGGACTTCCGACCAGTTACCCGACCAACAACGTCAACGTCAAAAGTCCGTCCCGGCTTCGGCTGTCGGGCGCGCGCGGCGCGCTTTTCCGCATCGGCGAATGCACCTACAAGGTCGCGCTCAAAAATCTCGAACTCTACGCCGACAGCAACGAGGGAACTTACGGCGTCGAAGCGGTCGGCGGCTACACGGCTTCGCAGGATATTTCGTTCGAGCAGGTCAGCTTCAGCCTTTTGAATCGAGGCATTTACGTGCACGGCTTGGAACAGGTCAATTTCGCGTGGCAGTTCGATTACATAAAGGTCAGAAACTGCCTGTTCATCTACAATCGCGACGCCGGAATCTACGTCAAGGCGCGCAATTCGGGCTGGACAATCGAAGGCACATTTTTTATGAATCCGAAACGGCAGCCCGGGCAAAACGCCGATTCGATTTACCTGGCTCACGCTTCCGGTCTGCTGGTGCAGAATACTTACAGCGGAGGCTTTGCGGGCGCAATCGGCGGGACGTTTCTGAACGTGGTGGACTGCGGCAATATCACCGTCATCCAATCGCAAGCCGAAGCGATGACGAACGCGTTCGTCTACAACGAGCCGGAATTTCCCTATCACGGCGATTATTCCTACCCGATAGTCTTTATCAATAATTCTTTCGGCGACCGCGTGGATTTTCGCGGCAGGCGCACGTTTATCTCGACCGGCAACCAGTATCTCGGCAACACGATTAAAGCCGGACCTGAATTGCGCGTTTACTCGACCGGCGACCGCTTCTGCTACGACGGCACGACGCTCGGCTGCGTCAACGGCGCGAAAGCCAGCGGAAACATCGACAAATCGAGCGTTTTCGACCGCGCGACGGTCGTCTTTATGACCGGGCAGCCCGACGACGCGAAAGGCGTCAGAGGTCACCCGACGTTTTTCGGCACTGACGTGCAGTTCGGCGCGCCCGTCCAGATGCCCAGTTTTCCGCAAAATCAACTGCCGCAAGGCAAGGCGAACGGCTCGATGGTTTACTGCTCGAACTGTCGCCGCTCGACCACGCCGTGCCAGCCGGGCGGCAGCGGCGCGCCCGCGATGGTCGTCGGCGGTCAATGGAGCTGCCTGTAAGATGGCGACAGCGTTTATTATCGAAGAATGGGACAAGACGAATCCGCGCTGGCAGGAATTTGTGCAATGCGTCGAAACGGTTTCGCCGGAGCAATCTCCGTGGGTTTTCGGCGAATATTACGCCCGCGCCGAATGTCATTTGTTTATCGCTTTACAAAATGATGCGGTCGTCGGTTTCCTGCGTTTCGCCGTTCAGCCGATTGGTCCCGAACTGAATTGCCCGCCGTTGTTTCTTAAAGACACGCCGCTGACCGAGGCGAAGATTCACGCTTTTGCCGTGCGCGAGAATGCCCGGCGGCAGGGCATCGGGAAGGCTTTACAAATACAGGCGATAAAGCGCGCGAAACAGTGCGGTTGTTACCAGATTCGCTCCGAGAGCAGCTATGAACGCGCCGCCAATCATCAGGTCAAACTATCTCTGGGCTTTGCCGCTCAGCCCGAAGCGCGAGAGATTAAAGGAAAAATCGAAACGCTCGTCAACTTTGTGATGCCGTTGAAAAATAAATAACAAAACTATGAAAAGATTAATCATTCTAACTTTCGCATTGCTGCGCGCGCCGGAATAAAAAAAGAGTTCGGGCTTAAGTCCCGAACTCTCTCAAAAACGGTCGAACGCGAGTTTGTTTAAGAAAAATTAGAAATCCTTGCGCTGGTCAATGTATCCGCTGTAAAGCCACGTCTGCGGTCCGTAAACCGGGTCGTCCACGTAGACTTTATAGTAATTGCCCGCGCCAGCCGGCTGGCTCAGCCCGTAAGCCGTGCCTTTGCAGAAATTGCACATCAGAACGTTGTCGCGATAGACATTCCAGTAGCCGGTGATGTCGTCGACGGTCGTGGCGGCGGTTCTGACCAGTCTGAATTCATAATCGTGGTCGCCGCACGGTCCGCCCCAACCGTAAGCTCTGGAAATGCCGCGAAAATGCGCGACTGCCGGATAAGTCGGCGGCGCGGGCTCAGTCCACGAAGTCGCCATCTCAAAGCCGCGAAGCGCGTCATATTTGCAGCCGGTTTCGGCGTCGCGAATCACCAAGCCGTTGTCGTTCGTCCAGACGCTGTGCGTCGATTGTGCCATCGCCGAAGCCGAAAAGACTCCGAGCATCATTAATACGAAAAGGGTTAAGATTGTTTGTTTTTTCATTCAGAAATTTCCTCCTCAGGATGTTGTGGTTCACCAAAGAGATTGGAAGATTTCCGGCGGGCTTTCACCGTCCGATTCTTCTTTCTTAGGTGGTGTGTGTTCCTTAAAAATCGCTTTATCTCAAAGAGTAATAAAGCGTGTTGAAATAACAGTAGTGATGGTTGCTCAAATCCACGACGGCAGATAGGAAAAGTGCGCGTGGGCTTAAGCACTCGAACAAACTTGCGTTCAACCTGTTGAAATTCTCAAACGCGTCTGAAACTCCGCCGTTCTTTCGGCGGACTGTTGACGGTCAAAATTGACTCGCTGAAAGGTGACGTAGGATTTCGACTTGTTTTGCCTAAAAATATTAAAGTTTTATTTGTTTGTTTCCCAGGCACGATGTTTACGGTTGTGTGTTTTTCCTTCAATCCGCTTGCGACAAGCGCCGAAAATCTTAAACGCTGCGTTGTCAGCGCTTAGGCGGTTTCGCTATTAAAGCCTTGTCCGATATTAGTATCGATTTTGATACGGCGGCGACTATCAAATCCGATATTGATTAGCGCCGGTCGATGCTCTTTCAAACCGGGCGGCTCGAAAATTCCGACTGCAATTTTTTTCGGCGCGCCGATTTTTTCTTGTATCTCAAGCGAAACGGTTGTATTTTCTAACTCATCCGGTATTTATCCCGCTGTCTGAACCGCGCCCGCATTTATCGCCGAACGCTTTTTGAGGAGTCTGAATTTATGAAGCTGCCTGCTACCCGCATTTCGATACTTCTTTTGTCGATTCTTTGCCTGACGCTTTTGCCGAGCGTCGCCGCTCAGACTAAAAGCTGGGGTTTTAACGGCAACGGCGAATTAGGCATCGGAAATTATACCAACGCCGTTCTTCCCCAGACGGTAACTACCGTTCCCGACGCTACATACATCAACAGCGGTCTCTATCACACATTATTTTTGAAGGCGGGCGGCTCGGTGCATATTTCCGGCGTTAATATCTACGGTACGCTCGGCGACGGCGAAACTCAGGGCGAAGCGCCCACGCCGATTCCCGTCGCCGGAATGACCAATGCCGTTCAGGTTGCCACTAACGGTTATCATTCGATGGTGCTGAAAGCCGACGGCACAGTCTGGGCTTGGGGCGTTAATACCTACGGGCAAATCGGTAACGGCACATTCTCAAGCAGCGGTTGTTTCTGCGCGCCTTCGCCCGTTCAGACGCTTATCTCGAATGTCGTTCAGATAGATGCCGGCTATAATTTTTCGATGGCTTTGAAAGCTGACGGCACGGTCTGGGGCTGGGGAACGCTCACCGGCAACGGGACGGCTGCCGTCAACGCTCTCCCGGCTCAGACCGGCGCTAACGTGGCGGAATTTAACAATATAATTTCAATCAGCGGCGGCAACGCGCACGCTCTCGCTCTCGGAGCCGACGGGACGGTCTGGTCCTGGGGATGGAATAGAAGCGGGCAGCTCGGCAGCGGCAGCTCAAGCCAGAATGAGCACCGGCATTTACCGGCGCGCGTCAACGGACTTTCCGGCGTCACGCAGATTGCCGCCGGAGAAGAGCATAGCGTCGCTTTAAAGTCGGACGGTACGGTTTGGGTTTGGGGAAGAAACGATCAGGGGCAAATCGGCAACGACACGATATTCTCCGGCGGTTGTATGTGCGTCCCGCTGCCGACGCAGGCTAATATTACAGACGTGATTGACATCAAAGCCGAAGGCTATTTTACTCTCGCCAGAAAACGTGACGGCACGGTCTGGGCTTGGGGAGGCAATAATTACGGGCAAATCGGAAACGGCGTAACGGCTAATGCTCAGCGCGTTCCCGTTCAGTCGATGGTCGGCGCGGGCAATGCCCTGATTGGAGCAG